>DASSFL010000139.1:0-1613 GCA_035694525.1 Candidatus Udaeobacter sp.
GAGTTTGACCGATGCTGTCGAAAAAGGGCTTGAGGAGCCAGACGAACAGTGATTCCTGCTGAGGAGGCGGCAGGAGAGTCGACGATGATGGGACGGCAGGACCGGGATCAGCGGCAGCTCTTTTACGAGTTTAGCCTGGACGAGATGATCCCGACGGATCAATGTGTTTGCGAAGGCGGTTCTGGCCGATTTGCACCACCAGCTAGAGGCGTTTTACAGCGACATCGGCCGGCCCTCGATTGATCCCGAGCTGATGATCCGGATGCTCCTGGTCGGTTACTGCTATGGCATTCGCCATGAGCGCCGGCTGTGCCAGGAAGTGGCGCTGCATCTTGCTTACCGCTGGTTCTGCAAGCTCGATCTCGACGACAAGGTTCCGCACCATTCAACGTTCTCGGTGAACCGGCTCGGCCGCTTCCGGGAGAGCGAGATCCTGCGCCATATTTTCGAGCGCGTGGTTGCGACGTGCATGGCCGTCGGCCTCGTCAAAGGCGAGGGGTTCGCCGTGGATGCAAGCGTGATGGAAGCCAATGCCAGCCGCTATCGCGGCAAAGCGCCAAACGAGCTGGATTGGACCGATGCGCAACGTCAGAAGCGTGCCGTGGCCGAGTATCTGGCCGGACTTGAGGTCGAGGCGCAGGTCCAAGAAGACCGAGACAGCCGCGGTGGTGGTGCCGACGGGACGCCGGCCGCAACGCCCGATCGAAAGCCGCCGAAGGTGATCTCGCCTTCTGACCCGTCCTCGGCGTGGACGGCAAGAGCCAACAAGCGGGTGCAGTTCGGGTATGGACTCAACTATCTGATCGACGTCGAGCACGCAGTCATTGTCGATGTCGAGGCGACGCCGGCCCGCACCTATGACGAGGTGGCGTCAACCAAGATGATGATCGAGCGCACCGAGCAACGGCTTGATCTAAAGCCTGATTGGCTCACGGCCGATACCGCCTACGGCACCGGCAAACTGCTTGCATGGCTGCTGAGCAAAAGCATCACGCCGCATATCCCCGTGTGGGAAAGATATCCATCGTCCGATGGCATGTTCTCCCGTGGCGAATTCACGTACGCCGCTGAGCGGGACGTCTATGTCTGCCCCAATGGCAAGCTGTTGCGAACCTCGGGAACGGTCCATGATGGCCGCGTCAGGAACTACCTGTCACAACCTCAAGACTGCCGTGCTTGCACACTCAAGCAGCGATGCACGCGCGCACCGTTCAAGAAGATCGCTCGCGACATCAATGAGGATGCACGCAACCATGCCCGGTCCCTAAAGGGCACGCCGGAGTTTGAGCGATCGAGCAATGCGCGCAAAAGCGTAGAGATGCGTTTTGCACACCTGAAGGTCCAGCATGGCTTTGAGCGGATGCGTCTTCGTGGCCTCACCGGCGCCCGCGACGAGTTTCATCTCGCTGCCATTGTGCAGAACCTTAAGACAATGGCGCTGCGTCTACTCGGCCCACCGCCAAGAAGAGCCTGCGCGGCGATTGCGTAAGATGTTTGCCAGGTTGATCGTGGTGTTTGCCGATCAGGCTCCAACGTCCAACCTGGAACAAGCCGAAAACGCCCCCGGTAGCAAATCCAGCTCTACCACGGCATTTTTCGACAGCATCGGTCAA
>DASSFL010000140.1:0-9564 GCA_035694525.1 Candidatus Udaeobacter sp.
GTAGTTCACGCCTTCGAAGGCCCGCCAGACGGCGCGTTTGCCTATAACGGGATGGTCGTTGATCGGTTCGGAAATTTTTACGGAGCCACGGTTCATGGGGGCGATAACGATGACGGATCGGTCTACAAGTTCACGCCCTGATTGCACAAAGGGCTAGTTACAAACTGCACAGGCCGCAGTCAGCGACCCTCCTAAGACGGGCTACAGAAAGAGGCCGCGGCCAATGGCAGCGGCTACAGATGCGGCTGACACTCCGAAAGCCTCCGCCCGCCGCGGCGGGCAAGCTGAGCAAGCCGCCGCCGCTAGAGCTCCTAACCGGCTCGCTTCTTTTTCCAACCGGCAAGAATATCGCGCTCGCGCTCCGGTGAGATACCCCATTCGTATTCGTACTGTTTTTGCGGATAGACAAGATCGGGCGGTACAGTTTTTTGGTACCACGTCCAAGCGTCCTTTGCCGTTTCTCTTAATGGTCGAGTGGTGAACCCAGCAGAACGCGACCTGGCCGGTGAGATTTGTTCGAACCCCGGGCGATCCGGGTTCCAATACGGCATGTTATCGAACGTCTTCACGTGTTGCTCCCGCAGATAATCGCCAGCCACCCAAACCGGTTTACCTTGTCCGCCGATACCGCTGGCGCTCTGGCTTAGGAAAGCTCTGAAAACCACTGGTTCGCTTACCGTGTTGTAAATTCCCGGACGCGCTTTCTCGGCGCAATCGATGATCCAATTCGCAACGTCACGTACGTCCACGTATTGAGCAAAGGCGTCATCGCCCGTGCCCGGCGCGACGAATTCCTGGTCTTTGTTGAGATGAGAAAGCCAGTAATGGTATGAAAGACTGTCGTCGCGAGGGCCCATGATCGCGCACGGCCGGCAAATACCGACGCGGCTACCTAACAAGTCAGAAAGGCCTTTCTCCGACCTGGCTTTGTTCCCACCGTAGCCGGGCCGGTCGATCCGTGTCGGCGCCGTCTCATCCATGCCGATCTTGGAGTAATTGGCATAAGCAGCAATGCTGGAAACGAAATAATAATAATCAATTCGCTTAGCGAGCAGATTGGCCATTGGAACGACAACAGCAGGATCATTGGCCCAGACGTCGATGACTACGTTCCAGCGCCGGTCGTTGGTTAGCCCGCCGAGATCGCCGTGTTCTCTGTCACCGTGAATTTTTTCCACGTCCGGAAAAAGGTCCGCGTGACTCTTGCCGCGATTGAACAGGGTGACGGTATGGCCGCGTTCCAGTGCGCGTTCAACAACCGGCGGTCCAAGAAACCCAGTCCCGCCAAGGATGAGAATCTTTTTCGTTGAGATTTTCTCGGCAAACATCCGTGGAAGATGAGTTGCCGCCAGTGTGAAAGCTCCCAGCTTGAGCAGTTCGCGCCTGGTCAACATCGAGATGTTAGAAATCGCGCGAAAGCTTTCAGTTCAAAACTTTAACACCCTGAGAGAATCACCCCACGCTCCGCACGCCTTCGCCAGATTTCGAAGGTCAATCGTGCTGGCGCCGGCGACGCAGTAACCGGCGAACTCCCCACACGATGAAAATCAATACCGCAACCGCGAGAATTGCCAGCGCCACAAGATTACGAATGGGATTGGTAAGAATGTAATTGGGGTGTCGCGCATAGAAGCCATTGAAGCTTTCAAAGGCGGCTGGCAACGCTGCTAAATCTTCTCTTGCCAACTCGAGCCTGTGCTCATCTGGATGGTAGTGAGATCCAAACCGGTAGGCGCGTCCTGCAGCGTTCAACTCGATGTGCCCACCCAAGACATGGGTAAGCGGACGCGTCTTCAGAAAGTCGATAACCCGCAAGGCGCTTTCATGATACGCCGCGGCGTCTGCAATCAGCAATCGGCCCGGCATCAAGAAATCTCCAGAAAAAAGAATCCCGGTTCTGTTGTCGTAAAACGCCAGGTGCGTCGGGTTGTGTCCAGGCGTCGGAATTACGTCGACAGTTCGGCCACCCAAATCCAGATGGGCAATTTCGTTCGGCCAATTGGTGAAACGGTAAAACGCTTTAACTCCCTCCAAGTCTATCGGCACAGTCTGGACCAATGGAAGCGATGCGAACTGAGGATCGCCGGCGCGATGATCCATATGCCTGTGGGTATGCGCCACCAGAAGTGGAAGCTTCTTCTGGTCCTTCTCCGGCAACAGTTCCAAGATCGTTTTCGCCAGAGGCATCTCTTTCGGGTCTGCGATGGCGCCGGTGTCGATCAGAAGAGCTTTATCGGAGCCGATGAGAAGATAGAGAAAATTTGCTTCAAAGTCTGCGCATGGACTCTGGCGCAGGATAAACGTTTGCGGCTCGTAAGCATGAACTTGAAGAGGCGCTTGCGGGCTTGCCTTGCAATCTAAAGCGCCTTCGTTCCAGTGCACATCCAACGATCCAGGCACCGGCTCGGACCAGCCCAACGTTGCTGTCAGCAGAAAGATCGACACTGCTATTCCGGTCGCCACTTTCCAAGGCGCACAAAAGTACAACAAGAAAGTGTCAGCAGTTCGGCGCTTACCTTTAAGCCAACTCATACAATCCGCTTTTTTATAGGATGCCACAGTAGACCTGTTGGATTCAAGAAACCTACCGCTCGCGCAGCGCGCAAGAAATGGGGTCGCGTCCAAACTCCTTGTATTCGGAAAAGTCTTTAAAGAGCGTTACGCGTTACAAGTTGAAAGTGTTAAAGGTGTCGCCCTGGCTAAGATCGCCGGTCTCGTAGCCGCGGCGAAACCAACGGGCGCGTTGTTCCGAACTGCCGTGCGTAAAAGAATCGGGCACGACGTAACCGCGCGCGCTGCGCTGGAGTCTGTCGTCACCAACCGCGCTGGCCGCGCGCATCGCTTCTTCGATATCGCCGGCTTCCACAACGCCCTTGACCCGGTCGGCATACCGCGCCCAAACACCTGCCAGAAAATCGGCCTGCAACTCGAGCCGGACAGAGAGCTGATTGTATTCAGATTCACTGACCCGGCCGCGCATGGCCTGGATACGATCGGTAATGCCGAGAAGATTTTGCACGTGATGTCCCACTTCGTGCGCTATCACGTAGGCCTGCGCGAAATCGCCTCCCGCACCCAGGCGTTGCTGGAGTAAACGGTAAAAACCGAGGTCGATGTAAACGCGTCGATCTTCCGGGCAATAGAACGGACCGCTCGCGCCACTGGCAAACCCGCAGCCGGACCGAATCTGGTCCGTGAAGAGCAGGAGCTTCGGTTCCTCGTATTGCCGGCCCATTTGCCGAAAGATCGCATGCCAGGCGTCTTCGGTATCGGCGAGAACGACAGCGACGAACTTCGACGCCTCATCCTGCGGCCCCTGGCTGTCGATCTGCCCAGGCTGCGATAGTTGCGCTCCCTGCTGCGAATTAAACAGCGCCTGAGGATCGCCGCCGAGCAGGAGATAAATAACTACCAGAATGATGGTGCCAATGCCGCCGCCCACAACAAGACGCCGCCCGCCCGATCCGCGAGCATCTTCAACGTTCTCGCTTTCTCTTCTTCCTTGCCAGAGCATCTGCTTCGCATCGTGAAGCTATTTGCTCGCGTTTACAACCCAAGAATGGAGCGAAGGGGACGAGAGACATAGAAAGGTCCGAGCCGGACTGGCATTAACTGCGAGGGAAGCAGCGAGCGAGTGTGGACAACGAGCGAGTTTCAATGGAGCGGGGTCGCATCTAAGCTTTGACACGCGCCACAAAGGCGGCGTGAGCTATACGCTGTAACGGAGCCGAGTCAGTTGAGTCCCCGTTCGAGGGCCCGATGAAGAGCAACGGCCCACTCGTGGGATCTTTTTCGTCCTACCGTATCGAGCAGTTCCATGAGACGCGCCTCGTACGCATCGCACATAGGACAATCGCCATTTGGCTGAACCCATTCGGGATGTTGGACCCGGAGATCGTCGTGAATCTGTTGCCGAAGCTCGGTGTAGGTGTGGATTTGATGCGGTTCGGACGCTGGCTTGGTGACAGATTCAGGTGTCGCGCGGGACGGTTTGTCCGATTTGCCTTGTCGGTGAGCGCGCTTCCGACTGAGACTAACGAATTTCATAAGCGCCTTTCTATTTGGGGTTGACCGGTCCAGATTCGCGCGGAACGAGGAACCATCTTCACGAAGCGCTTTAGAGCAGCCTCGCTCCAGATGCCTCTCTGTGGCTCCAGGTAAATCTGGAGATCGCGCCAGGCGGTGTCTCAGCGAGGGTTAAGGCAGTCTCAACCAGCTTTCTAATCCGGCCGAAAGTGCGTTGAGACGCCGGATCACGTAATCAAAAGTCTTTTACGTGATTCGCAGCATCGTGTCAAGCTCTTCTTGTCCCGACCAGGCGATGTAAATTGGGTGACGCTTAAACTCTGGAAGCCCTCGCAGTGAGCGAGTTTATGGGCAGGCCGCAGTCGACGACACACGGTTACAATCTTCAGCTTTTTGCCGATAGTAATGGACAATTCGGCGGAACAATCAGCCGAATCGCTCTCGGCACTGCTTCATATCGAACGCTTGAAAACTGCGTCGGCTCGCCATCCAGATTGACCGGAATCGTTTCTTCGGGATGGACCTCTACCCACTGAGTTTGCCAGTAGGAGATGTATTCACCATCCGGTGAAAGCTCCTGTAACTCTCGCGCTGCGGTGAGTAACGCCATCGCCGGGATCTGACGAACAACAAGCACATCGAGCAAGCCGTCATCAATCCGCGCGCGCGGAGCGACCTGCACGCCGCCACCGACCTGACGCCCGTTACCGACGATAGCGATCGAACTGCTGCCAGTAATTTCGCGATCGGGCAAGGTGAGTCTTCCGTGATAAAGATGAACGTTCACCGCCAGAATTGCACCCATCACGGTGTACGCGGCAGGGCCAAGCAGGCGTTTGAGTTCAGGCGGAGTGGTCGCTGTCACCTCCGCCCCAAAGCCAACGTTGGCAGCGTTTAGGAACCAGTGCTGATTGGCCTTGCCGATGTCGATCGGAACAGCCTGGCCTTTCATACAAAGAACCAGCGCTTCCTGCGGGTCACGGGGAATGCCGCATCCGGTAGCGAAGTCATTCGCGGTCCCTAGCGGGACTATTCCCAAAACAGGCCGCGAGGTCTTGGAGAGATCCATCAAACCGTGAACCACCTCGTTCAGTGTACCGTCCCCGCCGGCCGCGATCAGCAAATCCGCTTCGCCTGCGTTCGCCGTAAACCGCCTCGCGTCCCCTTTTTTCTTAGTCACTCGTACCTTGATCCGATGTCCGGCTGCTTGCTGCACAACTGCATTCCAGAGCGCGTCGTTGCCGGCCGCTTTGCCGTTGAGAATCAGCTGAGCTTTTCTGTTTCTCGCCTTGGTAGCCATTTCGCGGTCCGAATCCCCTGTCTCTTATCGTACGTTACAAGAAATGTAGCCGTGGGGCGCGAGAATTGCAGGCGATACTCCTGCCTCCACAGAGTGAGGCCGCGGTCAACGACACGCGGGTTGGAGTTTTTTCGGCTGTTCAAGACAACCTTGCTCGAAACAACCTTTACACGGTAGCATCGACAAAAACCACGATAGGAAAAATATGAACTACAACCTCACAACAATCCTCGCTGTCATCGCGATTCTCTTCGTCCTGCTAACCTACATCACCGGCGCGCCGCTAGTGCCGGTGGCAGTGATCCTCCTTGGACTGGCAATCATTTTCGGCGGAAACACAGTTCGCCGGGTCTAGCTTGGAATAGAAATTGGAGTGGCGTCATTGCACGCATGTAGTTGATTCGTTTCCAGGTGCGAAAGAAAAATCCCGATATTCACGCTCGCTCCCGAGTGTTGATACTGGTGGACGAATCGAACGTCGGCAGTTCTGTGCGGACTGCGGGACGTGGGCTCGATTGGCTAAAGTTGCGCGATTTTCTGGCCGGGCCAGACACGGAACGCGATCTAATCGAGATGGTGGTCTATGCCGGATTGCCGCCTGCCATCCCGACGTGGCAGGACGAGCGTGACAAGAAAAACAAGTTCGTCCACTGGCTGCGCTCCAACGGATTCATGGTCGTGACCAAAGATGGGGCCCCTGCCGAGGAAGGTCATTACAAGGCGAACGTGGACGTGATGATGGCGATCGACGCGCTGGAGCTTTCCATGGAGATGCGGCCCGATGTTGTGATTCTCGTGACTGGCGACGCTGATTTCGCTTTTCTCGCAATCAAGCTGCGCCGACACGGGATCCGCGTCGAAGTCGCGTCGGTTGCCGCAAATCTGGGAAACATGTTGAGATCAGCCGCGAACGACGTGATCGATCTGGCTCCCCTGTTTCGCACGTTCGAGATAAAAGTTCAGGATGCGCCGGCGATATCACATCCAACGCAGTCCGCCTCAGGTGGACGCAGACGCCGGCCTCCATTTCGTCCATAGACTAGCAGTTGCTTCCGGTCTTCGTGAGAACTGTGAGGTGACGAGACCGCGGGAGTAGGCAACTGTTAGCCCCTATGGGACACAACAAAGGCAGAGACAACGTTAACAAACGCGCAAGGCGCCGTAAAAAGACTGAGCGCCTCGCCCTCGCGAAGAAGAAAAAGTCGGCGAAATAACGATGTCGTAGCGCGGCAAGCGGCAATTCTGCGCTGAATAGTTGCTGCTAAAAGTTTGTGGCCGCACTCGTCGGCGGCGGCTACAACAGATTACACGCAGAGATTGTAGCCAGGCCCCTGGAGGGCTCGGCCATCAGTTGCCTGTCATTACTCTCCGAGTTAAAGCGTCAGGTGCGTCGTAAGCGGCATCGATCGGCCGAGCCGGAATTCCACCATAACGTTTACGTCGTTCTACTTTCCAAAGCTGCGCTGAAAGATTTGTGGATCTTGCGGCGCAATCCGGCGCGCGATCGATCCAAACCGGCGGTCTACGTTGGAATGACCGGATTGCCGGTCGATCATCGATTCGAAAATCACAAAAACGGGTACAAGTCGGCCCGGCTGGTCAGGAAATATGGTGTTCGATTGTTGCCCGAGTTGTTTGAACATCTGAACCCAATGCCGTACGAACATGCCGTTCAAATGGAAAAAGACCTGGCCGACGATTTGCGCGCCCAAGGGTACGCCGTTTGCGGCGGAACTTGAGGAAACTACGAGTTGCTCGACCGCGGTCAGCGCCCGCGGCTACAGCTGCTTGCGAACAAGCTGGGGTAATTCTTTCAAACTGCCGAGAAGGTAGTTCGCTTCTTTTTCATACTCGGCGGGATCGACGAAGCGGCGGTCGGGGATCGCAGCGACGCGCATGTTCGCCGCCTTGGCCGCAGCGACGCCGGGAAGCGCATCCTCAACCACAAGACAAGCGTCAACAGGTATTCCAAGTTGTTTCGCCGCGCAGAGGTAGATGTCGGGAGCGGGCTTTCCCCATTCAACTTCTTCGCCGGTAACAATGACCTCGAAGAATCCGGTCAGCTGATGTCGATCTAAAAAGGGTCGCGCAGATGCGCTGACCGAGCTCGTGGCTACGGCCAGAAGCAGTTTCATTTGCAACAGTTCTTCCAACACTTCTTTGACATAAGGAAACAGGCTGACCCGATCGGCAAAGAACTCCGTCGCGATCTCACCGCGACGCCGCATCATTTCCTCAGTGGGCGCAGAGAGGCCAAATGCTTTCTTGTAAAACTCGACCGCGAGGCGGTAGCTCACCCCGACGACGTTCTGGTGATATTCGCCATGATATGTCACGCCGTACTCAGCGAGTAATTTCGCGTCGATTTCATTCCACCACGTCTCGGAGTCGGCGAGCACGCCGTCGAGATCGAAGATTACAGCAGATAGCATGGCAGAGGATTGAAATGTTGAAGGGTTGAAAGGTTATAGGTAGGGGCGGTTGACCTCAACCGGCCCGAGTTCGCCACGAGATGAGTCCGTGCGACTGGCGGATCGGACCGGCGTTCGCGGGCGATTCGGTGAATCGCTCCTACCTCGACCGCGAGGAGAACGCGCGTTGCGAATTTCGGCACAGCAGAAGAGAGTGGCGACTTATGCGGTCGGTTCGCAATACAATCGTAATCGGTTTCGCCACTGTTTTGGGGATTGCGCAGGCGCGCGAGGGAGAGTTCGATTCGATTTTGCGCTGGCGGAACATTGGACCTTACCGCGGCGGGCGGACGCGTGCGATCTGCGGTGTGCCGTCGCAGCCCAATGTTTTTTACATGGCGCCGGTGAACGGCGGCGTTTTCAAATCGATCGATTACGGCCGGACGTGGCAGCCGATTTTCGACGATCAGCCGACGGCATCAGTGGGCGCTCTGGCGGTCGCGCCATCAAACCCGAACGTGATTTACGTCGGCAGCGGCGAAGGATTGCATCGGCCGGATCTTTCGGTCGGCGACGGCATTTATAAATCGACTGACGCAGGTAAGACGTGGACGCATCTGGGATTGCGCGACGGTCAGCAGATCGCGCAGTTGGCTGTCGATCCCAAAAATCCGGACCGCGTTTTTGTGGCCGTTGCCGGTCATCCCTATGGGCCTAACGAAGAGCGCGGCATTTATCGTTCGCTCGATGGCGGCAAGACGTTCGAAAAAGTTCTTTATCGTGATGAAAACGTCGGCGCGAGCGATGTGCTCATCGATCCGAGTAATTCGCAAATTGTTTACGCCGCGCTTTGGGAATCGCGCGAAGGACCATGGGAAAATGGAGTGTTCGACGGAGACGGTGGCGGCATTTTTAAATCCATCGACGGCGGCAAGACGTGGCGCCAACTAGCCAAAGGGCTGCCGGGCAACGTCGTGCAGGCAAACATCGCGATTGCGCCGAGCAGGCCGAAAACATTGTTCGCCGCAGTCCGAACAAAAACGATCTCAAAACTTTATCGCTCGGACGACGGCGGCGAAACCTGGAGCGGCACGACCGACGATCCGCGGCCCGGACTTGGAATTGGCGGTGGCGATCTCCCTGTAGTGCGGTTTGATCCGAAAAATTTGCAGATTGTTTACTCGGCGAGCATCGTTTGTTGGAAATCGACGGATGGTGGCAAAACGTGGGACGGCTGGCGCGGCGCGCCCGGCGGCGACGATTATCAAAACGTTTGGATCAATCCGAATAATCCGGACATCATTCTTCTCGCTTCGGACCAGGGCGCGATCGTTACGGTGAACGGCGGCAAGAGCTGGAGCTCGTGGTATAACCAGCCCACGGCGCAGCTTTATCACGTTAGCGCGGACAATTCATTTCCGTACCGGCTTTACAGCGGCCAACAGGAAAGCGGTTCCGTTGGAATCAAAAGCCGCGGCGATCAGGGCGAGATCACGTTCCGCGATTGGCAGCCGGTCGCCGCCGAGGAATATGGTTACGTCGTTGCCGATCCGCTCGATCCGGACATCATCATTGGCGGTAAGCTGACGCGATTCGACCGCCGTACCGGTCAGGGGCAAAACATACTGCCGGTGCCGGTGCAAACAGAAGGCTTCCGGATGTTACGGACCGAGCCGGTTGTCTTTTCACCGCTCGATCCACATTTGCTCTTCTTCGCGGGAAATACGCTTTGGCAAACAGGCGATCGTGGCGATCACTGGGAAAAAATCAGTCCCGATTTGTCGCGACCGAATTACGAGCTGCCGGCCAGCATTGGAAAATACAAAG
>DASSFL010000141.1:0-1765 GCA_035694525.1 Candidatus Udaeobacter sp.
AGGTGGCGGCGCTTCCCTCGTTTGCGCACAAGCCCCGAGTCCCAAAGCGCTGGCCATTACGACCGCGATCATGATCACTTTCAAAAATTTCAATCTATATCGCCTCCTTTCGCAGCAGGTTGCTCCGGTCTGTTTAGACAGGGAACTCTCTGGAGGCAATGCTTTTCTCAATTTATTTGAACGCGTCACAATCCGGCGGCAGACTCTACTTCGAGTAACCGGTCGTGCCCGCGCCCGTGGTCACTGTCTCCTTATGTTGAGCGCAAGCACCAAAACTCAAAGCAGTGGCCAAAACAGCCACAATCATGATCACTTTAAAAAATTTCAATCTATCTCGCCTCCTTTCGCAGCAGGTTGCTCCGGTCTGTTTAGGCAGGGAACTACCGGGAAGCAACGTTTTTCTCGACTTTTTTGGATGTGTCAGCCACGCAAATCGCGGGGCGGTCGACAGATAACAGGGCGTGCAGCGGCGTCCCTGGCCGATCTATTCTTCAATGATTACCGGTGTGTCGTGATCCACGAGATCAAATAACTCAACGACGTCCGCGTTGCGCATTCGAATGCAACCACAGCTGGCAGGGCTGCCAATCTTGCCCTCGTGTTTTGTGCCATGGATGTAAATGAACCGCTCCCGCGTGTTAGCATTGTGCGCGTCCAATCCGTCCAGCCATAAAATTCGTGACATCACGAGGTCCTCGGTCGGAGGAGGCGGATCGTCGGGCTTGAGCGGCACGCGACTTTGAAAAATTGTTCCGGCTGGCGTGTCGCCCCCGATCTTCTCCGCCACGCGAAAGCGACCGGTTGGTGTTTTCAGACTCCCCTGTTCCGTCCCAATGCCGAATCGCGAAGTGGACACTGGGTAAGTACGGACCGGCGTCTCATCTTCCTTCACGGTGAGTTGCTGATCTCGAATTGAGACGTGTATGCTTGTTCGCAAAGTTTGCATCAGTCAGCCTAAACGATAAAATCCGCCTGTTAGATGAAAGGTTATCACATAGCTGTCGTCGGGGCGACTGGCGCCGCAGGCACGGAACTGTTACGCGTGTTGGAACGGCGAAATTTTCCTGTGGCGAGTCTGCGTGCGATCGGTTCGGCGCGCTCTGTTGGAAAATCAGTTCGGTTTCGAGAAGAACCGATCCCGATAGAAAAGCTTGGCGATCAATCGTTCGACAAAATCGATATCGCCTTTTTCAGCGCGGGCGGCGACGTGTCCCGAAATTATGTTCCGATTGCCTGCCAGTCGGACGCAATCGCGATCGATAAATCGTCGGCCTTTCGGATGGATCCGCACGTGCCGCTGGTGATTCCAGAGATTAACGCCGAAGACGTCAGGCAAAATCGCGGAGTCATCGCGAACCCGAATTGTACGACCACTGTCATGTTGATGGCGCTTTATCCGCTTCACCGCGTCTTTGATGTGCGTCGCGTGTTCGCGACCAGCTTTCAGGCTGTCTCCGGCAGTGGTGCCCGGGGAGTCGAAGCATTGAGCCAGCAAATAAGAGCGGCGGCGCCGAGTGAAGATTCATCATCGAAACCGGGGTCGCCGACCCCGGCTACAGCGCCGACGGTCTATCCGCATCCGATCGCGTTCAACCTTCTGCCCCATATCGATTCATTTCTTGAAAACGGTTACACGAAGGAAGAAGCTAAAATGCAGGATGAAACGCGAAAAATTATGCATTTGCCGGAACTTCGCGTCTCCACGACTTGCGTCCGCGTACCGGTTTACCGCGCACATTCGGTAGCCGTGAGCGCCGAGTTCGAG
>DASSFL010000142.1:0-1344 GCA_035694525.1 Candidatus Udaeobacter sp.
TACGGGGCTTTAGCTCAGTTGGGAGAGCGCTAGCTTTGCAAGCTTGAGGTCGTCGGTTCGATCCCGACAAGCTCCACCATCCTTTCCAGGAATGAAGAAACCGAGATCCGTGGGTTCGCCCGCGGTAGAGGCTCAAAGGGCCTCGATCTTTGACATTGTGAATGGGTTCTAGAAATCGATGCCGTGGTTGGCGATCGACGCAAGTCGGTCGTTCAAATCACAACAATGATTATCTAGCTGAGAGATCCAGACGGGCGCCGAGCTCGTGCTGGATCACGATCATCCTCGTTATTTGGATGATCAAACCAGATCACCGACAAATCGCACCTGTGCAATGCAAGCAGGCCTGTCGATGGTGGTGTGGATTCTCAAGCGTGAGGTAAGGGCAATTGGTGGATGCCTTGGCATACACAGGCGATGAAGGACGTGGCACGCTGCGATAAGCTGCGGTGAGGTGTGAGCAACCTTCGACCCGCAGATTTCCGAATGGGGAAACCCATCCTCACTATTTACTCTCAGTCGAGTTTCACTCGATTGGGGATAAATAGGAAGGATATCACTTGGCTGAATAAAATAGGCTTAGTGAAGCGAACCCGGTGAACTGAAACATCTCAGTAACCGGAGGAAAAGACATCAACCGAGATTCCGTGAGTAGTGGCGAGCGAAAGCGGACCAGGCCAGTGCCTGGTTGTTAGTTAGCAGAACAGTTTGGAAAGACTGGCCGTAGCGGGTGACAGCCCCGTATGCGAAAACAATCAATCAGGACTCGAGTAGGGCGGGACACGTGTAATCCTGTCTGAACATGGGGGGACCACCCTCCAAGCCTAAATACTCGTGTATGACCGATAGTGAACTAGTACCGTGAGGGAAAGGTGAAAAGCACCCCGATTAGGGGAGTGAAACAGTACCTGAAACCGGTTGCCTACAAGCAGTGGGAGCATCCTTGAGATGTGACCGCGTACCTCTTGCATAATGGGTCAGTGACTTAATGTATCAAGCAAGCTTAAGCCGTTAGGTGTAGGCGCAGCGAAAGCGAGTCTGAATAGGGCGATTTAGTTCGATGCATTAGACCCGAAACCCGGCGATCTAGGCATGACCAGGGTGAAGGTGCGGTAACACGCACTGGAGGCCCGAACCGATTAGCGTTGAAAAGCTACCGGATGAGTTGTGTTTAGGGGTGAAAGGCCAATCAAGCCGGGAAATAGCTGGTTCTCCGCGAAAACTATTGAGGTAGTGCCTCGGATGTTTTCCGATGGGGGTAGAGCACTGGATGGGCTAGGGGGCCGCGAGGTCTACCAAACCTAACCAAACTCCGAATACCATCGAGTATAGTCCGGGAGACAG
>DASSFL010000143.1:0-8477 GCA_035694525.1 Candidatus Udaeobacter sp.
ATACGGCGTGTAAGCTTCAAACTCTGCCGCGCAGGTATCGACGAGGCGATAAGTGGGAATTACGCCTGCCGACTGCCGCTTCGCACGGATTTCAGTTGCGCTGACTCCGTTCGCCACAGCCAGTTGGCGATCCGAAAAACCGAGTTTCTTGGCGCGCAGCAAATCTTTAGTCTTCAAACATTGCGTTCCGGTCACGATCTCCGCCAGATTGCTCAAGAACCATCTGTCGATCTTGGTCAGTTCGAAAACTTCGTCGATCGACATACTGTCTTGAAATGCCTGGGCTAGATAAAAAATCCGCTCCGCGTTCGGGATCGCGAGCTTCAAACGCAGGGTCTCAGCGTCTACATCCTTATTTGCGCCATCGCCACATAGGCCGAAGCGTTTGATCTCCAGGCTGCGCAGCGCTTTTTGTAACGCTTCCTTAAACGTGCGGCCGATCGCCATCGCTTCGCCAACACTTTTCATTCGTGTCGTAAGGGTCGCTTCCGCCTGTGGAAACTTTTCGAACGTAAACCGCGGTACTTTGACCACGCAGTAATCGATGGTTGGCTCGAAGCATGCCGGGGTTTCGCGGGTGATATCGTTTTTGATTTCATCCAGCGTGTAACCGACTGCGAGTTTTGCCGCAATTTTCGCAATCGGAAAACCCGTTGCCTTCGATGCCAGCGCACTGGAGCGCGACACCCGCGGATTCATTTCGATCACGACCATCCGGCCGTTGTCTGGGTGCACCGCAAACTGAATATTCGACCCGCCGGTCTCCACGCCGATCTCGCGAATGACCGCGAACGAGGCGTCGCGCATCATCTGGTATTCCTTGTCCGTGAGGGTCTGCGCCGGCGCGACAGTAATGGAGTCGCCCGTATGCACGCCCATCGGATCGAAATTCTCGATGGAACAGACGACCACGCAGTTGTCCATGCGGTCGCGCATTACTTCCATCTCGAATTCCTTCCAGCCAACCAGCGATTCTTCGACTAGCACTTCGTGGACCGGCGAGAGATCGAGACCGCGCGCAACGATCGTATCGAGCTCTTCGCGATTATAAGCGATGCCCCCACCGGCTCCGCCCAGAGTGAACGCCGGTCGAATGATGAGCGGGAACGTTCCGATCTCACCAACGATGCGATTGATATCCGCGAGCGAACGCGCCACGCCGGAGCGCGGCACATCCAACCCGATGCGCAACATCGCTTCCTTGAACAATTGACGATCTTCGCCTTTTGCGATGGCTTGAGCGTTTGCGCCGATTAGCTTGACGCCATGTCGTGCCAGCGCACCGTTGCGATTCAACTCCATTGCAGCGTTCAGTGCCGTTTGTCCGCCCAAAGTTGGCAACATGGCGTCCGGTTTTTCGCGCTCCATGATTGCCTCGATTACCTCGGGCGTGATCGGTTCGATATACGTACGATCCGCGAATTCTGGATCGGTCATGATGGTGGCCGGGTTGGAATTCACCAGCACGACCTCATAGCCTTCCTCTCGGAGTGCCTTGCACGCTTGCACGCCGGAATAATCAAATTCGCAGCCCTGTCCAATCACGATTGGACCCGAGCCGATTAGCAGGATTTTGTTGAGTTCGTTATTTCGCGGCATCTGCGCGCTGGACTTTAGATGAAATTATCCAGACTTCACGCGCGAAAGGAAAATTGCCCTTCCCAGCTGTCTCGGCTGTTGAATCGGAACACCGACAGGCCGAAGGTCCGTCTGCCACAACAGGTGAAGACGCTCGTCTTCCTACGCGACCTGCGCCATGCGTTGCCGGTCCAGCCAGACTTTGCAGATGCTTTTGATGCGCGTGAGCACGTAATAGACCGTCTGGCTGCGGATTCGCACCAGCTCCGTTCCGACGATGCGGGTTACGAAATCGCTCTGGAGATCGAGAATTTCCTGCGGTGTCGAGCCTTCTAGGCCTTTGCAAAGAATCGCCGTCATGGAACGGGTGAGCGTTTGCACTTCCGGACCGAGCGTCATGCGAATATGTGCTCTGCCGTCTTCATCCACGTGCAGATAAACGCCGACCGTGTCTGTGCATTCCTCGTCTTTTCGGACGTCGACAAGGTCAAAGTTCTCGCCTTCGCGCGGCTCCTGCTTCTTTGCGTTATCTGCGTAGGAAACAAGCGTTTCGCGCCTCTCATCTTCGGGAAGCGACTCGAAGAGATTGATGATTTTGTTTAGCTTGGTTGGATACATGGACAATCCTCAATCTATCATGGCTTTGCGCTTTGCTCAGCAAAGTGTTTGTGGCTAATTGCGTTATGAAAACTCCGATTAAGGTCGCTGTAACAGGCGCCGCTGGGCAAATTGGTTACGCGCTTTTGTTCCGCATCGCCTCTGGACAGATGTTCGGGCCGGACCAACCGCTCATCCTCCATTTGATCGAAATTCCGGATGCGCTCGGCGCGCTGGATGGCGTCGTGATGGAATTGCACGATTGCGCCTTTCCGTTGCTGGAATCAGTTGTGCCCACAGCGGACCTCAATGAAGGCTTCCGGGATGTGAATTGGGCGTTGCTGGTGGGAAGTATCCCGCGCAAGGCGGGCATGGAGCGGAAGGATTTGCTCGGGATCAACGGCAAAATTTTCATCGGACAAGGTCAGGCAATCGCAAAAAATGCCGCCTCCGATGTACGCGTGCTCGTAGTGGGAAACCCTTGCAATACGAATTGTCTGATTGCGATGAACAACGCCAAAGAGATTCCAAGCGATCGCTGGTTTGCCATGACCCGACTGGACGAAAACCGTGCGCGCGCGCAACTGGCACATAAGGCCGGTGTAGGCATTGGCTTGGTCACGAACATGACCATTTGGGGAAATCACTCCTCGACGCAGTATCCCGATTTCTACAATGCCAGGATCGACAATCGTTCTGCGAACGAAGTAATCGGAGACGAGAAATGGTTGAAGGAAGAATTCATCGCCACCGTGCAACAACGCGGCGCCGCGGTGATCAAAGCGCGAGGACTTTCATCCGCCGGCTCCGCGGCGAACGCGGTCGTTGATACAGTCTTTTCGCTTATCAACGACACGCCCGGGAATGACTGGCACAGCATGGCGGTTTGTTCCGACGGAAGTTATGATGTCGAGAAGGAATTAATCTCGTCATTCCCAATGCGTGTGCGCAGCGGCAAATGGGAAATCGTGCAGGGGCTTCCGATCAACGATTTCAGCCGCGCAAAAATCGATGCGTCAGTGGCGGAATTAAAAGAAGAGAAATCCCTCGTTAGCGAATTGATTTCGTAAAATCTCCGAGGAGCGCGAAATCCTTCATCCTTTTTTGCTGACGATCGTAAAAAGCGTGTTCGCCCTACCGCGGTGATATTGCTGATGCGTTGAAGTTTGTGCCGTTGTGAATCCCATCACTTCCAGAAATTGAGTGAAGAACTGCGTGCTGAAATGCCACCAGGTGTGCCAGAGAAAATTCTGTGGTGTCGGCGCCAGGCGGCAAACGGGCGCGCCTTCCAAATCCGGATGGAACTTATCAGCGATAATGAGCGACTTTGCCATTTTGGCGCATTGCTCAACGATCCGGAGCGGGTCGCGGCAATGCAACAGCACTGCCGCCATCACTGCGATGTCGAATTTCCCGAGCGCGTCAGGTAAATTGTAAACGTCGCCGTAGTACACCCTAGCTTTCGAGCGATGGGCAGAATGGCTAAACCAATAAGAATTCTTCAAGCGTTGCATTACGATTTGCCGCGGTCCGAAAATCTCTTCCAATTTTGAAGCCGGATAGGGAACAAAATCCCAGCCATGCTCTGCGGTGACCTCCACCGAGACCACCTCGGCGCCGCGCTTTTCCATCTCAAAGGCAAGGAAGCCACTCGCGGGACCGATTTCCAAAACCCTCTTACCGGTGAACCCGACTTTTCCTAAGTAATCATCCACTCCGCCACGCAGATCCCACTCCCCGTTTACTACTCCATAGCCGGGAAGTTCCATAGTGTGGTAAAAGTAGCAATCGGCCACGTCTTCTACCTTCACGGAGGCGGCAAAAATGCTATCGTTGCTACGTTTTGATTGCATGGATTGCCACGGACGCAGGGAAGATTAGACTCGTTAGGCTTACTTCGCGGAAACCAGCCTGAAAAATTTCGCACCAAAAGTCCGCGCCATATTCCGTTTGGACAATGCAATCATCCCGGTTCACTCCTGGCTTTCCGTGATAGCTCGGAGGCAATCCGCGCCGCGTTCGGGTCAAGCGGCCGATGACAATCGGCACAGTATAAAACAAATGACCGCCCGGTTTCAGAACGCGCCGGCATTCTTTCAGGCCCACCTTTGAGTTTGGGACGTGCTCCAGCGTGTCGGAATGAATAATGAGATCAATCGATGAATCTGGAAAACTCATTTGCTGCATGTCCAGTTGTGGAAACGAATGAAGCGCATGTTTAGGAAGTGCTTGAAGGAAAGGTGACAAGTTCTTGGCCGGATTGATTTCGATCACAGTGAGTTTCCGAATCCGCGGGTTGTTGCGACAGAAATCCTTGAAACTACCGGCGAACCCGAAGGCTCTGGTCAGCGCTGCGGCAACCGTCATCGTCCTCAGGTTATTCTTGCAGTCCGCGCAACAAAATCCCTGCTGTAAATCGATGTAAGCCACTTCGTCCGGTGACAACGCCCATTGCTCGATCAGTTCTGGCCACAGCACGGGTCCGTTCGTGAACCGATGGCCCCCGCAGATCGGGCAAATCTCCAAACTCGACGACGGCTCACCCATTCCGCCTAATGGAAACCGCGGTTGCTGCCGCAGCGAGATTTCCTTTGATCTTTTGCCTGAGCATGTTTTCGAATCCCGCGTTCCAAGTAATGGGCTTGTTCTTAAACCAATCCGAATCAAAGTTCGGCGCTGCAAAAAGCGCCCAAGTCTGCCTGGGATGTTTCCAATCCAGAATTTCGAAGCGCAAACCGGCTTCTGCTGCCGCCCGTCCCATTGTCGCCGGTCGATAATTCACACAGTCGGGATAGACCCAGCCCTTGGTTGGCGAGTCCTGCTCACCAGGTAAAAATGTGGCAACCAAAGCTCCGTGTTTGGCAAGCAAATGCGAAATTCCGGACAGCCAATTTTGGATCAGATCCAGTCCGCAATGACTAAAGATCGATTGGGCCAGCGCGAAATCGAACGAGGTGTTCGCTTGAGCAATCATGTCCGGCGAATCGGAAAAAAAGAAGGTTGGGCATTTGATTTGCAACAACGTCTCGCCGAGCTCGCGCTTGATTCCTTCCCGCACGAGCCATTCATTCGGCTCAACGCCAAAATACTTTCCGCGATTCAAGTAGGGGATTAGCAAGCGTCCAATCCGAAGGGAACCGCATCCCACGTCGAGCAGTGAATGATGTTGCCGCAAACCAAGAGTCGTCAACAGATTGAACGTCATTGCTGCGATCAAATCGTAATCCTCCGGAGGACCGACATACGCGCGATAATGCGCGTCCCCGGGCTTGAGGCCGACGCCCAGACTTTCCTGGCTGTCCAGAGGTACATCCATATTAGTCCACCCGCTTCAATGTGGCGCGATCGAAACCTTTCAATGCGTCCTCTGGCCGATCGGGAAATCCAACGACCCCACGGGAGCGATCGAATTGATAGATGCGCGTCCGTGGGCGCTCGCGAAAAGGAAACGCGCGTAGTTTTTCGCCATCGAGCGCGTCTATCGCGCCCGGCACCTGGCATGCTTGCACACCTAGAGCGTGCAGCTCGTTTCTGATCTTGGAAACTGATGCGACGCAGTTCGACATTTCTTTGGGATCTTGCCTGCGATTGAAGAGTTGTTCACGCCCACCGTTTGCCATGAAAATGTATTTCCACTCGTCAGTCAGGACCATGAGTTTGAAATCGTGTGAACCCGGAGGCTCAACCATACCGATAAGGTATGCACGTGGTGCGCATCCGCCTCGCAGCATTTTCAGAACGTTTGTCCCCTCCCGCACGTCGCATTCGCCCGCAGCTTCGGTCGCAATTCCGAATAAGTCCGCAAGGCTAATCAATTCATTCCGGAGGGTTCCTGCGGGGAGCACCGATGGCCAACTAAGCAAAAGAGGAACGCGGCAGGCGGCCTCAAAAAAGTTTTGTTTTTGCCAGCCGTGATGATCACCCAAAAGATCGCCGTGATCCGAAAAAAAGCAGACAAGAATGTTCTCCGATTTCGGTCGCGCTTCGATCGCGTCGAGGATTCGTCCAACACAATGATCCAAATAACTGATTTCGCCGTAATATCGTGCCTTCACGATTCGCGCTAGCGCCGGATTGATCGCATCCGCCCAGATGGCATATCGCATGAACGGAATCTCTTCATCCAAATGATCTTCCTCGACCCCGCCGAGAACGAGGTCGGGCATTCGATCGGGATCGTACATCCGATTGAAGGGAATTGGCGGAGCTAGCGGCGGATGCGGGCCGGCAAATGATACGAACCCAAAAAAAGGCCGTGAATTATCCGCCTTTGTAATCTCCTGCACGGCGCGATCGGACGCCCACCACTCAACTCCTAGCTCAGCTGGAAGCGGGCTGCGCTGCGGCAGATAGTACATCTCACTGCGTTCTCCAAACGGTTGCTCCAAAAAATCGAATGCCGGATGCTCCCGCGTTAGCCATGAACCGTAGTCGTCACCTTCTCGTAGTGGCGGATGGTAAGTCTCTTCGCTGCGCCACAGCGTTTCGTAACCGACATCTTCATTCCAGGGATACGTATGGAACTTTCCGACTCCAAAAGTCCGATATCCCAGGCGCGACATTGTGCGCCCCAGATACGGTCCGCAACGCGCTTCCATTTCAACGGCTTGCCCCTTTGTGGGCTCCGGTTTTGCATTGCTGAAGACGCGCGTGGTTAACGGTTCACATCCTGTACGGATTGTGTAGCGCGCGGGGATGCAAACCGGACAGGTAGCGTATGCATTGGTGAAGCTGATTCCCCTGCGCACCAATCGATCGAGATTAGGCGTATAAATGTGCGAATTACCGAGCCCAGCGATGGTATCGAACCGCTGTTGGTCGGTCATTACGAATAGTATGTCGGGGCGACTCTGTGACACTCTCTTAAAGGTCGTGCGGAGACGCGAGATTTGCTACGTGTTTGCGATCTCGTTTCCCGTCAGGCGACGGAAGGCCTCGAGGTATTTCGCGGAAGTTTTTTCGATAACGTCCTTCGGCAGTCGCGGCGCTGGCGGAGTTTTGTCCCAGTCGAGCGTTTCGAGGTAATCGCGCACGAATTGCTTGTCAAAGCTGGGCGGACTGTTCCCGACGGCGTATTCATCCGTCGGCCAGAAACGCGACGAATCGGGCGTCAGACACTCGTCGATCAAGAGCAATTCTCCATCGATAATGCCAAACTCGAATTTCGTGTCCGCGACGATGATTCCCTTCTGTGCGGCGTGATCGCGCCCGCGCGAATAAATTTCGAGACTCAACGTTTTTACACGATTCGCAATTTCGTCACCGAGAATTTGAGCGCATCGTTTCATGTCGATATTCTCATCATGACCCTCCTCCGCTTTTGTTGCCGGCGTAAAGATCGGCTCCGGTAATTGCGACGCCAGCTTGAGTCCCGACGGAAGTTTGATTCCGCAAACGCTCTGCGACTCCTGATATTCCTTCCAGCCGGATCCGGCAAGATACCCGCGCACCACGCATTCCACGGGGAGCGGTTTCGTTTTCTTTACGATCATCGAACGCCCGGCGAGCTGTTCACGGAATGGTTGTAGTTCCTTCGGAAACTCTTCGAAATTGGCTGTGACAAGGTGATTCTGGCTCGTCTCGAAACGCTTGAACCAAAACGCAGAAATTTGATTGAGGACTGCGCCCTTGTGCGGGATTGGGTCGGGCAGGATCACATCGAAAGCCGAGATGCGATCGGTTACGACAAACAGCAGCGTGTCGCCAAGATCAAAGACTTCGCGCACCTTGCCGCTGCGCAGTTTTTTGATTCCGGGAAGCTCGATGGAGGTTTGCGGTGAAGTCTGCATTTGTAAGAGCGACCGTCCAACGTTTGCCGCGGAACGTCCAGTAAAAACCATGAGTTGCCTAAGCTCGTCAGCCGCGTCGAAGGGATTACCCGGCGCGATGAGTCTGCGATTGCCGAGTTGAACTAGATGCGCGGAACAGGGAAAAAACGCAGCAGTGCAATTCTTCTGGAGGCAAGCCGAGTTAATTGGGGTCCGCGGCCGCTACGATTATGCCAAGATCAATAGTAATTCGGAACATTTAACCCCTTGCTGAAATACACAGGCGGCCAGACGACATGACCCATCTGCTGCGGCCGCGGCGTGAATTTACGGCCTTGGACATCTTCATTATCCAGTACCAACAAAGCCCAATAAGGCAGCACAACGACGTCACTACCTGCTGCTAGTTGGGTAAAAGCCTCCGAAAAGTTCGAATACCCTGCTCCTCGCGGAACATTCTGGACAAAGTCTTTTCTGGAAATATTTGGCAACCAAGTGGGTTGGATATCATCGGTCAGATGCAAGTGGTAGCCA
>DASSFL010000144.1:0-3093 GCA_035694525.1 Candidatus Udaeobacter sp.
AATAATCGTCTTGGTTCCGGCACGCGAGCCTTCTAATATCAGGGAACTGGCATTTTCAACCTGCTCATTGATATGGCTGAGAAGATTAGCGGCATCAGGGACGAACCAGACAGCAAGTGGTCGCGCTCGTGAGACTTCGCCTCGACCGTCATTTGTGCGGGTTTGTCACGACGTTGTGCGCGCTGCTTTTTAGCTCAGTAAATGAGGGCTTGGCGCAGACTGCGAACCAGGCGCAGTTGACCCGGGAGCAGGCTCCGTCAGCCTTCCCGTCCACTATTCCTCCAAGCGGTGCGGAGGGTGGCAATGTCGCCGCGGCGCCTGGCGACGCAGATCTTGGCGAACAGCAAATCCTTAAGCGCACTGACGAGTATCAACCGTTCACGCTCTCTGCTGGCGCGCCCTTTTACTGGACGTCAAACGTTGCCCTTACGCGGAGCGGGGAGCAGAGCGATTTTGTCGTTGCGCCGGCAGTAGCGGCCTTTTACGAACCGCGAATTGCCAACACGTTGTACGGGCTCATCGATGTCCGGGAGCAGCTGTTTTATTACGATCGATTCGACAACTTTAATTTTGGGAGCTTTGATGTTGAGGTCGGCCTGAGGTATCTCGTGCCGCAGTGGCACAATCTGCTTTTGCGCGTCGAGTACGATTACAATCGGCTGACTGAGAAAAACAGCTTTGCAGCTTTCTTTCAAAATCACGCCTTCATCATAGACGGGGGGATACCGTTTCAATTTGGTCGCGCTCAAACGCTCACTCTGGGCGTCGACTTGAATATCAGCATCGCGGCCGAGGAATCTGGACAGCCGCCAAACATCAACGCGATCTCAGCCCAGCGAAGTGATTATGCTGTCTATCTTGGCTACTCCGCGGTTCTTACCCGTTCCTTTTTCGTCAATGCCGTGGGCACGCTTGTAGTGCGCCAGTATTACGAAGGAGGCCGCGACGACATCAGCGAAATTCTCGCGCTTACCGCAAACTATCGTGTGAACAAATATCTTACGGTGAGCGCGGTGAGTACGTTGGCCGCAAGCCAATCGAACCAAAGCGTTTTCGATTACCAAGTGGCCAACCTCGGGGGGGCAGTGGCTCTCCAGGTGAAGTTCTAGATTCGTCGGACACTCCGAAAGCACCTACGGAATAACCAGGGTCTGGCCCACCGTAAGTTTCTTGGGGTCGCGAATATTCTTCCTGTTCGCGTTCAGGATCTCTTTCCAGCGCTTGGGCGATTTATAAAACTTTCGCGAAATGGAGAAGAGCGTATCGCCTGATTGCACGACGTAGCTTCGGTCTCCTTTCTTGGAGGCGGTTTTTTTTGAGCTGGTGTCGCCTTCCTGCGATTTGTCCGTCATACTTCGCGCCGGCACAGCGCGCGCTTCAAGTTCCTTGTGCAAATTAAGGTTTTCGTTTCGCAAGCGGGCCGCCTCGGACCGGGTGATGACTGAATCGCCAGACAAGACCGTCAGCGCGGCGATCTCATCATGTTTGATCGAGTTTTTGACATCAGCAGCATGAGCGCCGGCCGGACTCAATGCGAGATACCGCCTGAAATGATGCAGCGCGCTCACAGGGTCGTTCAGCTTGTCGTCATAAAGAAGAGCCAGCTTGTAGTGAACCTCCGCACAACGCGGGCTGTCATCGAGTGCGGCCTCATACAGATTGATAGCGCGCGCAAAGTCTCCCTGAGCCGATTTGGTATCGCCGTCCTGCATTAGCTGCGAACGGCGAGAAGCGCCCATGCGATCACAGCCTGTTAAGCCAAGAACGAAAAGGACCGATAGCCAAATACAGACCTCGCGCGTCGTCCCCGACAATGGAAAAATCGAGCACACAGGCTGAATCTTGTCAGGGCAGGACATTGTCGCCAATGTGCTTACTTGTGACCCCGCGCGCACTTCAATTCTTTTTCTTTATCGGAACATTAATTGTGCTTTTAGGAGCGCGCCTAAATGGAGCCCTTTCCATCGGGGCAACCTACTCGGTGGGGTTCGTCGACATTGATGGAAACAAACACTCTACAGCTGGCAGACACGTGACTGTCGTCGTGCTGGCCACCGTAACAGATAGAGAAAAAACGCGCACCGTGGCTGATCGTGTTCCAGAATATTGCCTGGGCAACCCGGATTACAGAATGATCACAATTATTCGCTTTGCGAAAAAGCATACTGTGATCGGACGAAGGATCGCCACCGCGCTGATCCGGCATGGCGTTAACGAGGAGGCCAGGAGGCTTCAGGTCCGATACGACGGGAAGGGAATTAAACGTGATGGGCGGAAAGACATTTTCATTGTGACCGATTTTGATGGGTCGGTGTCGTCGCAGCTTGGGGAGGCGGAGGGTGCAACGGATTTTTGCGTTTTTGTGTTCGGCCGAAATGGTGAATTGATCGCTCAATGGCGTGGAGTGCCAAGTGCCGAACAATTGGCCGCCGCGGTAAAGTAAATTCCCGTGCAGCAGCCTGTTTGAAATCCCGGCCTTAACGAAGATCTCTCTTAGTATTGCGGAACGTTGGGATCGATTTGCTCCGACCACGCATCGATCCCACCTTCAAGATTGTAAACCTTGGCGAAACCACGTTGCTGTAGCAGTCGCACCGCTTGAGCGCTGCGTTTTCCACTATGGCAATGAACTATGATTGGCTGCTCGCGCTCCAGCTCGTCTAATCGTTCGGCAATTTCTCCCAACGGAATCAATTTTGCGACGTCAATCCGGGCAATTTCGTATTCGAACGGTTCCCGCACATCGATTAATTCGAATGGGTCACCTGCATCCATTCTCCGCTTTAGTTCGTGCGGGGACATCCCCGGGATCGCTCCTTCGTCGCCCACTCCGCAAAATTGCTCATAGTCAATCGGCGCGAAGATTGTTGGCTTCTCGCCGCAGACAGGGCATTGCGGATCGCGTCGCAGGTTGAGCTCGCGAAATTTTACCTTAAGCGCATCGAAATGAAGAAGACGTCCAACGAGTACCTCGCCGATGCCCAAAATTAGTTTCAATGTCTCAATCGCCTGCAGCATTCCGATAATACCTGGCAAAACGCCTAGCACGCCCGCTTGCGCGCAATTGGGAACGGACTCCGGTGGAGGCGGCTC
>DASSFL010000145.1:0-48700 GCA_035694525.1 Candidatus Udaeobacter sp.
GGCTCGAGACGGAAAATTGTTTCGCCTTCTTTCATCAGATCGAGACGATCGCGCGCAACAGTTTCCAGATAGGTCGAGTCAGTCTTGAGTAGATTGATCTCGCGCGTCTGATGTGCGAGCAGATTTTGTTGTTCGTTTACCAGTTGTTGCAGATTGTCGATCTCCGCACGGCTCTGCATCAGTTTTTTGTAGGGGGGAACGAACAAGCTCACAATGATGAGCCAGATCGCCAGGACCAGCAGCACCCGAAGAGTTCGGTTCAGTCGTTGCCAGATGGTGGTTTCGCGGCGCGCGCGGAAATCGGCGTAAGTCTGATCCACTTAGCGCATTGTAGCGCCGTATGCCGCTTTGTCACCAAGTTCTTCTTCAATTCGCAGCAGCTGATTGTACTTGGCGATCCGATCACTGCGGGAAAGCGACCCAGTCTTAATCTGGCCGGCGTTCGTCGCTACCGCAATATCGGCGATGGTGGCGTCTTCCGTTTCGCCGGACCGATGACTGATCACGGTCGTGTAGTGATGTTCCTTTGCCAAATCGATCGTCGCCAGCGTTTCCGTTAGTGTGCCGATCTGATTCACCTTGATCAAAATCGAATTCGCCACGTGCTCGGCAATTCCTTTCCGTAGAAATTTCACGTTTGTGACAAAGAGATCGTCACCTACCAGTTGAATCGTCTTGCCCAGTTTGGCGGTGAGTTTTTTCCAGCCGGTCCAATCATTTTCGGCGCAACCGTCCTCGATCGAAATGATGGGGAACCGCGCACAAAGCCCGGCATAGTACTCGATTAGTTCATCGGCAGTTTTCTTTGAACCGTCCGATTTTTTGAAAACGTAGACGTTGTTTTTGCTGTCGTAGAATTCGGAGGCAGCAGGATCGAGCGCGATAAAGATCTGTTCGCCCAGCTTGTAACCCGCCTTCTCAATGGCGGTCGAAATCGATTCGAGAGCGTCTTCAGCAGAATTAAGATTCGGCGCAAATCCGCCTTCATCGCCGACTGCAGTGGAAAGGCCTCGATCTCTCAGGACAGACTTGAGCGCATGAAAAACCTCCACGCCGTAGCGCAGCGCTTCCGAAAAACTTGGCGCTCCGCGCGGCATAATCATGAACTCTTGAAAATCGATAGGCGCATCAGAATGCGCGCCTCCGTTCAGGATGTTCATCATTGGGACGGGTAAAACTCGCGCCTCAGGTCCGCCGAGATACCGAAATAGCGGTAGATTTTCCGCGGCGGCAGCAGCATGGGCTACTGCCAGAGAGACCCCCAGCAGCGCGTTTGCGCCCAGCTTGTTTTTGTTAGGCGTGCCATCAAGTTCGATCAGCTTCTTATCGATCTTCACCTGGTCCCGCGCGTCCCATCCTTTGAGCGCTGGCGCGATCTTATCGTTAACGTTGGCCACCGCCTTTTTAACGCCTTTGCCACCGAACCGGCTCTTGTTACCATCGCGCAGTTCCCATGCTTCATGCTCGCCCGTGCTGGCCCCGCTTGGGATCGCTGCCCTGCCAAGTGGTCCGCTTTCTACGCGGACATCAACTTCGATGGTGGGATTACCGCGCGAATCCAAAATTTCGCGCGCATGGACTCGGCTAATGGTGGTGCTTGCCATATTCTCAGCGCGGACTAGAACAGCTTTCCGCAGAGGAGGCAAATCACGCTTTGACACGCTCTGACAAATTTTTGTTACACATGCCTTCTTCGCCACAGCCGCGAGAGACTAAAAGGGAGCTCGGACACCCCAGCGAGATTCATATTGGCAATTTCGCTGGGACACGCATAATCTCAGCGATGATTCGTTTAGCCGGACTAGGCGCGATTGTATTCGCGGGCAGCCTCTGCGTTGCTGTCGGCGCAGAGACCGGGCGCATTCCCGCCGACCAACTGGCAAAAGCCGCCAGAACTGATTCGATTAGTATCCCAACGCCCGGTGAACTTTTCACCGCGCTTGAAAAATCCGGCAAGATCAACTGGGCGGGCCAATATCGTGGACCAATTCCCGTGACATTCAGTAACCGCGCGCAGATCGCCCTCAACCTCGGCGGTTTGATTGCTGATGGCTTTATCGCCGTGGAAGCAAAGGACGGTCAGCAGGTCAAAAATATTGGGTCAGACATCATCAAACTCGCAAAGGCGCTCGGGGTCAGCGAAAAGCTGCTTGGCCGCGGCAGTAGCATCAACGAATTTGCTCAGAACAACGAATGGGACACGCTGCAGGAAGAGCTCGAAGCGACGCAGAACGAAGTAAAATCCTCGATGCAATCGCACGCCGATCAAGACCTGGTAATTCTGGTGACGCTCGGCGGTTGGATTCGAGGCACGCAGGTAGTCACCTCGGCGATCGTGCAGAACTATAACGAACAGAGCGCAAAAGTTCTGCGGCAGCCGGCGCTCGTTCATTTCATGCAATCAAAAGTCAACGAAATCTCTCCTGAATTGCGAAGTGAGCCACTGGTCAAAGATGTCAGTAACGAGCTCGGTAAAATTGAAAAACTGGTTTCGCTCCCTCCAGGCAAGACACCTGACATTGAAGAAGTGCGCAAGGTTAACGAAACGATCGGCAAGATGATGGCGGAAATAGAAAGCAAAGAAGCGCCAAAATGAATCGGACCTTGCTCATCCCATTGACGGTTCTTGTGCTGGCTGTAAGCGGCACTGCGCGCGGAGATACGGACGCCGAGGTGCAAGCACGCAAAGACGCACTCGACCTTGCCGCGGCGTTTTCAAACGACGGTTTCAAGGTGCGGGACGGACATTGGTGCGGGGTGGTCAAACCGCATGATCACTCGCTAGTCGTGGTGAATCTCTACGCAGGAAACCAGTATTGGTTCTCCGCGGGCACTACGGACCCGGCAAAGAAAATTGCAGTCAGCGTCTATGATGAGACGGGAAAACAGGTGACTACGGACAGTTATGACAATGGAGAAAAAGCTGCGGCCGGTTTTGCGCCGTCAAACAGCGGTCAGTACTTTGTCTCGGTCGATCTGCTTGAAGGCGAGCAAAGCAGCTTTTGCCTGGTTTATTCGTACAAGTGAACACTGGTAATGTCATCCTGACCGTAGCGAAGCGGAGTCGAAGGATCCCGTGATTGTCAGCTTTCCGGCT
Organism: Candidatus Udaeobacter sp.; assembly: GCA_035694525.1. Lineage (GTDB taxonomy): Bacteria > Verrucomicrobiota > Verrucomicrobiia > Chthoniobacterales > UBA10450 > Udaeobacter. Next base: position 3,098 of record DASSFL010000145.1, read on the forward strand.
TCGCAACGGGATATCTCGCCTCCGCTCGACACACGGGTTGGTCATGACTTCGCTCCAGGTTTTCTATGAGGGAAATGTTCAGGGGGTCGGGTTTCGCTGGACCGTGCGTCACGCCGCCACAGGTTTTGATGTAACAGGCTGGGTCCGCAATCTGCCGGATGGGCGCGTAGAACTTCAGGTTAACGGAGAAGAAAGTGAGGTGCGCGCGTTTCTCGATCGCATCGCACAGGGGGAGCTTCACTCGCTGATTCACGAGCAAACGGAGAACAAATTGGAGAAACCGGTAACAGCCCGCGGCTTTGAAATTCGCCATGACTAACTCGCCGCGCCGTGCCCGCGCGGAGGCGGATCCAGCGGTCGCGGTTCACAGCCTAACGAAAATATTTCCCGTTCCTTTGCATCCCGCTCGCGGAATTGTCGCCGTGAAGGACCTCAACCTTCGGATTGAACCCGGCGAAGTATTTGGGTTGCTCGGACCGAATGGTTCCGGCAAAAGCACAACTCTCAAAATGATTCTCGGGCTGGTTTCGCCGACGCGTGGCCGCACGGAAATTTTTGGACGTGACAGTCGTCTCGTGGAAAGCCGGGAAGCCGTCGGTTTTCTGCCGGAAAATCCGTACTTCTATAAATATCTTAGCGGAGAAGAAACGCTGCGTTTCTTTGGGCGCCTTTGTGGACTGCGTGGCGCTCGGCTCAAGGAACGGATCAACGAACTGCTGGAACTCGTTGGCTTGACCAGAGCGCGCAAACGGCGACTGGGCACCTATTCCAAGGGCATGTTGCAACGCATTGGCCTTGCACAGGCATTGATTCATGATCCCAGATTGGTCGTGCTGGACGAACCGACCGCAGGTGTCGATCCCGCAGGTTCACGGCAGATTCGTGATTTGATTCTCGACCTGAAGCGCCGCGGGATCACGGTGCTGCTCTCGTCGCATTTGCTCGCGCAAGCACAGGAAATTTGTGACCGGGTTGGCATTCTCGCAGATGGCGTGTTGGTACGCGAAGGGCATCTGCGGGAATTGATCGCGATTGAAAATCAAACTGAGCTCGTCATTGCCGACGCGTCCACTCAGCTAGTCAACGAAATCGAATCGATGATTAACCGTTCAAACGCAAAGCTGATCGAACGCCGAAAATCGACGACGACACTGGAGAGATTGTTCCTGGAGGCGACAGCCAAAAACGACGAAGCACGAATGTCGAGTGACGAAGGAATGACGAAGCAGACATGACCCGCCTTCGCCAAGGCTACGGCGCGGCAGGCGCATGATGAAACAGAAATGACAAACACTGAAAACGCTCCAACGCTTCAACGCTTCAGCGTTCCAACGGCGGCGAAGCCGCATCGCCCTTTCTCTGTCTCGCGGATCCTCGCCATCACATTCAATACGCTAACTGAACTCACGCGTTTGAGGGTCTTTTACGTGCTCCTTGTTTTTGCGCTGCTTTTGATCGGCAGCTCGATCTTCATGGCGCAGTTCTCTTTTCAACAGGAGTTTCAAATCCTGAAAGACGTATCGCTCGGCGCGATCTCGATTTTTACTTCGCTGCTGGCGATCGTTGCGACTGCGCGACTGCTTCCTCAGGACATCGAAGACCGCACCGTTTACACCATCCTCGCCAAACCGGTGCCCCGCTTCGAATACGTGCTCGGGAAAATTACCGGCGTTCTTCTGCTTCTGGCAATCAGCACGCTGGTGATGAGCGCAGCGTTTCTAGTGGTGTTGTATCTGCGCGAACAAGCTGTGATTCACGCGACACTGAGGCAAATGTCCGGCGCACCGCCTGAACAAATTGCCGATGCACTCCGCGCGATCCGGTCTTCAGCCCTCAACATCGATATCTTTCCCGGAATCATCATCATTTACCTGAAAGCATGTTTGCTTGCCGCGCTCACGCTGTTCGTCTCGACATTCGCCACGACGAACATTTTCACAATTGTGGTAATGGCTTTCATTTATTTCATTGGTCATTTGCAGGCGACTGCGCGCGAATATTGGCTGCAGGAACACAGCAGCGGGCTTCTTACCCGAGTCTTTCTCGCGATCGTGGCGCTGCTGTTTCCGGACCTGCAGGCGTTCAACCTGGTAGACGATATCGTCGCGGGCACGGCTATTTCATTGGCGCTCTTCATTAAGACAGCGCTGCTCGGAATCTTCTACACGACCATCTACACGCTACTGGCGGCGTTCGTATTCTACGGAAAAGAATTATGATACGGCTTCTTGTCGCGCTGGCGATTTTGTTTGCCGTCGGGGGGATCAAATTGCCAATTGAGCGCGACCTCGCGACGTTGCATCGCCAGGAACATTTTCGCGGCGTCGAATTTAACCTCGATCTTCGCGAAAAGCTTGGGCAACTCGGCTTCGTTGCTGCCTTGAGTGGATTTCGGGCGATCGTCGCGGACGCGCTTTTCATCCAGGCGCATATCGCATGGGAACGCACAGAATGGGGCCGGATCTTGTTATTGTTCCGGCACATCACAACGCTGCAACCCCGGGTGCTCCTGTTTTGGGACACGGCGGCGTGGCACATGGCTTGGAACGCAAGCGTGGCGGCCATGAACGACCGGACTCAGCCGCGGCTTGCGCTGCGAGTCAAAGCACAGCGCGAATATTTCGCGCTCGGAAAAGACTTCCTTGAACGCGGAATAAAAAATAACCCTGATCGCCCTCAGCTCTATGAAGCGCTAGCCCGGCTGTACAAGGAGAAATACAAGGACCACCAGCGCGCTTCCGAGTTTTACGCCAGGGCAGCGGCCGTGCCGGATGCAGCGACGTTCGACCGGCGTTTCTCAGCCTACGAGCTTTCCTACTGCGAAGGGCGTGAACGCGAGGCGTATGAACGCTTGCGCGGCCTTTATGACGAGGGGGAGCAGGAACGGCTGCCGACTTTGATCGCGCGGCTGAAATTTCTCGAAGACAAACTCACGATCCCGCAGGATCAGCGGATTCCGGATAAAGTCCCTGTCGGCAAATAGTCAAAAGGCTGAGCCGTTTGAAGTGTTAAAAGAGCTTCAATGTGTCGAGCGCGCCCTGATACGGTCGGGCGAGCAGCGGCGTCGCAGCGCAGAAAGGGCATCTCGGCGTCTTCTTGGCGGGCATTGCTCCCTCAGCACAATATGAGACTTAGATCTAATATCCGAGCGTTAAATCTTACGAGCGTCCGGGCGATTTCGTTGTAAGGTTGTGACTTTTTAACGACTGAACAAGAGTCTATGCGCTTCGCAATTTTCAGCGATGTTCACGCCAATCTCGAGGCGCTGGAAGCTGTATTGACCGACGCGCGCAATCGCAAATGCACGCGCTTCGTGTGTCTGGGCGATGTGGTCGGCTATAACGCCAACCCGAGAGAATGCGTGGAAGTCGTTCGGGAACTGGATTGTCCGGTCGTGAAAGGCAATCACGACGAAGCGGCGTCGCGCCTCACGCCTCCCGGCGATTTTAATGAAATCGCAGAGCGTGCCATCGCGTGGACCCGTGACCGTTTAGCGGACCAGGACAAGGAATGGTTGCGCGCATTACCGCTTCAGTCGCGTGTGCACGATTTCACCATCGTGCATGCCACGCTCGATACGCCGGAGCAGTGGGGCTATGTTTTTAACAACCTCGATGCGGCTGCGAGCTTTACCTATCAACGCACCAACGTTTGTTTCTTTGGACACACGCATGTGCCCATGGTGTTTGTTCGGGACGAAAGTGTCAGGCGGGAAAGGGTCGAGCACGTTCGCATCGAGCCAGCCAAAAAGTATTTCATCAACATGGGCAGTGTGGGGCAACCGCGTGATGGAAACTGGCGCGCAGCGTACGGCATTTACGATACGGAGAATAATCTGGTCCAGCAGTTTCGCGTAAAATATGATCTGGCGGCCGTGCAAAAGAAGATTGCTGAAGCAGGTCTGCCGCGGCTCCTGGCCGAGCGGCTTGCGATTGGAAGATAGGATCAGCGCGCCAGATCCGGATTTGCTTTGGCAACGCGTTGAGGACAACGCCTTCCACCTTTGCTAAAGGTGGATCGGCTTCTCTGAAGACGATGGCGTACGAATCGCCGAAGGCGCAGTAATTTTGACATCCACTTTGAACCCCAAATCGATCCTAATCATCCAGCCGGGTCCGGTTGGTAGCATCATTCATACGCTGCCCGCAATTGCATTGCTTCGTGAAGCGCATCCACATGCGGAGATTACATGGGTCATCAATCCGGAGCTCGCTCCTCTGCTCCGTGGAAATCCTGATGTGGATCATGTTTACCTTACGCCGCGTGGTGAGTTTCGAGGTCTCGGTGCATCGAAGAGTTTACTGACGTGGCTAAACAAGACTCGGGAGCTCCGACCCGACCTTGTGCTCGATTTCGACGGGCTTCTACGCAGTGCTCTTTTTGCAAAAATTACTGGCGCAAAAGAAATCAGTGGGATGAATAATGTCTTCGCTACGTCGAGCTGGTTTTACGATCGCGTCGCTCAAATCGATCGACGCAGTCATGCTGTTGAGCGCTACCTTAAGTTGGCGGAATGCGCTGGCGCCTCGGCCGGCGAATCCCTTCGGTGCTCAGTTCCAAGTGGCGATCCACTCCCGCGCTTCGATGCGCACCCGCCGTTCGTTCTTCTTCACCCTTTCGCCCGCGGGCAGGACAAATCGCTTTCAAACCGAGTGATCGAGGAATTTTGCCGCGCGCTCGCGCCAACCCGCGTGGTAGTTGTAGGACAATCACGCCCTAAAATTAATACACCGGAAAATTGCGTCGATCTGACCAGACAAACTTCACTGCTTCAGTTGATCTGGCTCGTTCGGGTCGCGCGGTTTGTAGTGAGCGTGGAAAGTGGCCCGATGCACATTGCAGCCGCTCTGACGCCCAATTTGTTATCGATCCATACCTGGACTGATCCGCACCGTGTTGGTCCGTACAATCCCGATGCCTGGGTTTGGAAACACGGCCAACTTGTCCGTGTCGGCGAACTGGAAACCGTCAGGATTCGAAAACACGGCCGACGCTTCAGACGCAAAGATGTGGCATCCGTAGTCGAACTGATTCGTCCACTGGTTCCGATCGATCCGATGGTCGCTTAGCTGCGTTGGCACGTCGCCAGCTTAATTCGCGGCAGCCTGGATTCGTTGCGTTAGAACAAATTCCGCAAGCGTCAAGTCTCGCGGATAGGTGATTTTAAAATTTAAGTCTTTGTTTGGAACCAGAATAACTTTGCGACCGAGCCGCTCGACCGCTGAAACCTCGTCGGTAACCGAAGCATTCTCCGCGTAGATAGCTCGATAGGCGTCCTCGATCAACCGGCGCTCGAAAACCTGCGGCGTTTGCATGGCATAGAGCCCATGTCGATCCACTGAGCCGGTAACAAAAAATTCGGCGTCAGCGTATTTAAGCGTGTCACTGATTGGCTCAGCCAGACTGGCAGCAGCATGTATCCGGCATTGCTCGAAGACGCGCTCGATTTGTTCCGCGGTGATTAGTGGGCGCGCTGCATCATGGATAGCCACGTATCTTGCCGTTGCCTCGAGATGATCCAGGCCAGCCCGGACGGAATCCTGACGATATTTTCCGCCGGTTATGATCGACCGAACCTTTTTGAGTTTTTCATCGCGGACGATCTTTTTTATTTCAGCCAGTCGATCTTCACGTGCGACCACAATGATTCCGCCGACGCACCCGGCGCGCTCAAATGCGTGGATGGTATGGGCGATGACCGGTCTGCCGGCGATCGTCGCAAACAATTTGTGGAAACCCATGCGACGGCTGTCACCGGCGGCGACGATAATGGCGGTTAGCATGACTGCCACGTTGAAGCGTCGAAAGGTTGAACCGTTGAAGCGAAGAACGCCACCTTAACGCTTAAACGCTTCATCGCCTTAACGCGTCACGACAGCTGTCGTGACACTTCCGCGCTGAGTGCCTTGCCGTCAACGCGACCGGCTACTTTCGCCTGCAACGCTTTCATCACCGCGCCCATTTGCGCTCGCGAGGTTGCGCCCGCTTCGGCAATTGTTTCGCGCACAATCTTCGAAACTTCATCGGCGCTCATCGGCTGCGGCAAATATCCGTTTAAGATCGAGAGTTCCTCTTTCTCCTTTTCCACCAGTTCCGCGCGGCCGCCTTTTTCAAAGCTCTCAATTGAATCTTGTCGTTGCTTGGCCTGCTTCCGAATGACTTGCGCCGCCTCAGCGTTGCTCAACTCGGCTTCTGAATCCGACTTTGCGATAGCAGCATATTTCAATGCAGACTTAAGCATGCGCAGAACGCCCAGTTTTGTGGCGTCCTTGGCGCGCATCGCCTCTTTCAGGTCAGCGTCCACACGTTCTTGCAATGTCATGCCGAGAAACTACGTAGCCAGGGCTAATTGTCGATTTAGAGCCATCAAAACGCGTTCTGTGAAAGAGCGCGCGGCTACAACAGTCTTTCAGCTGCTTTTCGCACCGACTCGACATCAGCAACCGGCATCACATCGACGCCTTTGAGAGTGCGCCGCACTAAGCCTGCCAGCACCCCGCCGGGTCCTAATTCGACGAAGAAATCGCACCCAAGCGCAGCAAGCCGCTCCATGCAATCGAGCCAACGGACTGTGCCGGTGACCTGGTCCTGAAGCGTGCGACGAATTTCAACCGGTGTTCTCACTTCATCGCCTGTCACATTGCTGATTACAGGAAACGACGGCGGTTGCATCGGAACGTGTTGGAGTACGGCACCAAGCTTCTCATACGCGCTTTCCATCAAGCGGGAGTGATATGCACCGGCAACATTGAGCATCGTTGCACGACGAACCCCGTATTCCTTCGCAACGCCGACTGCTGCTTCAACCTTGGCCAGCTCACCTGAAATCACAATCTGCCCCGGCGCGTTGATGTTTGCCACATCGACGTCTTCATCAGCGGCCAGTTGTCTGACGATATTTTCTTCCGCGCCAATCAATGCTGCCATGCCGCCGAATGTTTTCTCGCACGCCTCGTCCATCAATTCGCCGCGCCGCTGAACAAGCTGCAAGCCATTTGCAAAATCGAACGTCCCCGCCGCGGCGTGCGCGGTCATTTCGCCCAACGACAAGCCGGCCGCGCCGCCGATGGGAAAATTGCCGGCAAGTTCACGCAGGACCGACAAGCATGCGAGCCCGTGGACAAAAAGCGCAGGCTGACAATTCGACGTCTTGGTCAGATCTTCAATCGGTCCGTTCCATGCGATTTCGCTCAGGTCGCGCTTGAGAACGTCATCCGCTTTCTGGAACAGGTTGGCTGCGGTGGGAAATTGTTCCGCAAGGTCGCGTCCCATCCCGACGGTTTGTGCGCCTTGGCCAGCGAAAAGCAGCGCGATTTTCTTTGGCATAGCGTTCAGATAACTCGCTTCGTTGCCTAGCGCGAGGGCGTTCTGTTTAGGGGAGCACAAGCTGGCAGCTCGTGCTCCCCAGAAATGCGCGTGCGCTACCCAGCCGAAATTGCTTGCGCGCGCTGGCTCACTCGCCAGCATAAATGTTATCGGTTTTGCCCGCCTGAGGCGGGTAACCTATGTAACCTTGTAACTTCTTCCATGCCTTTTACGACGCGCGAAATTGAATCACCTGATCCCGTGACGCGAGTAGTCGCGGCGGACGCGGAGCTGCGGCACACCGACGATGACGACATCGGTGAAAAGATGGTCCTCAATATGGGGCCATCGCACCCGGCCACTCATGGGGTATTGCGACTCGTGCTCGAACTCGATGGCGAGATCATTACTAAAGCCACGCCGGACATTGGTTTCCTGCATCGCGGTGATGAAAAGATTGCCGAGAACATGCAATACAACCAGTTCGTGCCTTATACCGATCGGCTGGATTATCTCGCGCCGCTATCGAACAATGTCGCTTACGCGCTTGCTGTCGAAAAATTGATGGACTGGGAACTTCCGCCGCGCGGGAAAGCCATTCGCACCATTTGTTGCGAAACGTCCCGGATCTCCTCCCATTTGCTGGGCCTGGGAGCCATGGCTCTGGATCTGGGCGCGATGACGGTTTTTTTGTACACGTTCACCGAACGCGAGAAACTTTATAATCTTTTCGAGGTGTTAACCGGGGCCCGCTTCACCACCTCGTACACGCGGGTAGGCGGAGAGATCCGCGATCTTCCGGAGAACTTTGTTCCTCAGCTCGAGAAATTCCTCGATGGATTCATTCCGAGCCTGGACGAGTGCGATAAATTGCTCACGCGTAATCGCATCTTTGTCGATCGAACAAAAGACATTGGCGTGATCTCGAAGGAACGCGCAATTGCTTATGCCATTTCGGGGCCAAATTTGCGCGGCAGCGGGATCGAGCATGATTTGCGGCGCAAACACCCCTATCTCGACTACGAGCAATATGATTTCGACGTAGTCATCGGTAGCGCTGGAGATTGCTATGACCGCTACTTAGTACGAATTGAGGAAATGCGCCAGAGCGTGCGGATCCTGCGTCAGGTAATAGACAAATTGCCAGCCGGCCCCATCAACGTCGCCGATTGGAAAAACATGATGCCGGCCAAATCACACGTGATGACCAAGATGGAAGAATTGATCCATCATTTTATCGTGGTGACCCAGGGACTCGATGCGCCGCCGGGAGAGGTCTATTTCGCGGCGGAAAACCCAAAGGGCGAGCTAGGCTTTTACATCAACAGCAGAGGTGGGGGCGTACCTTATCGCCTGAAGATCCGTGCGCCGTCATTTGTGAACCTAAGTATCCTGCCTGAGCTTCTGCCGGGTTGCATGATAAGCGACGTACCAGCCGTGCTGGGGAGTCTGGACTTCGTCATGGGGGAGTGCGACAGATGAGCATGCTGCGATTTATTTCTCGATTTTTGCTCGTACTCGTCCTCGCGCTCGGCGTTTCGTGCACTCCGGGCAAACGCATCACGAAAGCCAATGTGGAAGAGGTCGAAGAGGGAATGTCGAAGAAACAAGTGGAATCAATTCTGGGGCACCCGACCTCCATCACCAATGAAGATCTCGTTATCATGAAAAAAACGACCTACGTTTATCGCCAGGGCAATGACTCGGTGACGATTGTTTTCAAAGACGACAAAGTGCAATCGAAGGAGAGCACATTGTCCAATTAGATCTCGCGCTATCGTGGACTCGACGAACACGCGTGTTCCCGCCGAGTTAGAGCGGAAAATCGATGCGGCAATCGCGCGCTACCCGCATGAGCACCGGCGGAGCGCGGCGATGCCGCTGCTTCACTTATGGCAGGAACACTTCGGTTTCATCAGCGATGACGCCGTAACCTGGATCGCTACGAAGCTCGGGCTCCAGCCGATCAACATTCTCGAGCTGGTTACCTTTTACCCGATGTTTCGCCAGGGGCCTGCGGGCAAAACGCATATCCGCGTTTGCCGCACGCTCAGCTGCGCAATGGCGGGCGGCTTTCAGTTGATGGAAAATTTATGCGCGGCGACTGGAATTAAGCGCGAACACCAAAGCGAGGGAATGTCCGCACTGCGGACGGATTCGTCCTGTGGCGAACACAATCCCATTTCGGTTAGCGCCGATAGAAATTACAGCGTCGAGTTCGTTGAGTGCCTTGCCAGTTGCGGCACCGCGCCTGTTTGCATGGTAAACGAGGAACTGCACGAAAACGTTAACCCCGATTCCGTCACGAATCTTCTCCGAAATCAAACCCCCAAAATCGGACATCGAACCCCTCCGCACCCGCTGGAGCGCCGATTGATTCTTAAGAACCTTGGACACGACGATTGGGCGACAGACATCGACTGTTATCTGCGCGCCGGCGGTTACGAGCAATTGAGGCAAGCCCTAACGATGTCGCGCGCCGAGATTGTCAACAAAGTCAAAAACTCGGGATTGCGCGGCCGCGGCGGCGCCGGTTTTTCGTGCGGGCTGAAATGGAGCTTCATCAAACCGGACGAAAAACGGCCGGTGTATCTGATCTGTAATGCCGACGAGTCCGAGCCGGGCACGTTCAAGGACCGCTACATCATCCACGAGGATCCACATCAGCTATTGGAAGGAATTCTGATCTCCTGCTTCGCACTGAATGCGCGCACAGCCTACATCTATATCAGAGGTGAATTCCCAGAAGGCGCGAAAATCCTCGAACGCGCTATCGAAGAAGCGCGCGAACACAATTTTCTTGGAAAAAACATCCTTGGCTCCGGATTTGACGCAGAGGTTTACCTTCATCGCGGGGCGGGCGCTTATATCTGTGGCGAAGAGACCGGCCTGATCGAATCGCTGGAAGGCAAACGCGGCTATCCACGAATCAAGCCGCCCTATTTCCCGGCGGTGCTGGGTCTCTACATGTGCCCAACGATCGTCAATAATGTGGAAACGCTTTGCAACGTGAAACATATCATCGCCATGGGCGGCGCCGAATATGCCCGGTTGGGCCGACCCAACAACACCGGCACGAGAATAGTGTGCGTAAGCGGAGACGTACAGCGGCCCGGTTATTTCGAAATTGAGGTCGGCGCCGTGACCATGGGTCAGCTTATTTATGAAATGGCTGGCGGATTAAGACCTGGCCACAAACTAAAGGCGGTCATACCGGGTGGAAGCTCCGCGAAGGTCCTTCGGGCCGATGAGCGATTCAAACTGAAACACCATCAGCCTGACGGATCAACGATCGAACAGGAGATGTCCATCGATGAAATCCCAATGGATTTCGATTCGCTCGCCGCCGCGGGTTCGATGGCCGGTTCTGGCGGTGTCATCGTGCTCGACGATTCCCGCGACATGGTTTGGGCGCTCAATAACATCAATGAATTCTACGCCCACGAGAGTTGTGGCCAGTGCACACCCTGTCGGGAAGGTTCTCTTTGGATGAAGAAAATCACCGACCGCATGCTGCGTGGCGGCGGGGTCACAGAAGATCCAAACACACTAAAGACTATTGGCGACAATATCGCCGGGCGCACCATCTGCGCGTTTGGCGAGGCGTGCGCGTGGCCAACGCAAAGCTTTGTCCAGAAATTTCCTGAAGAATTCGCCGCTCGCGCCCAAAAGCCGATGCCGCCGCCGCTACCGCCGGAATACACACCCGAAGAGCTGATTGAAGAGGAAACGATTCCCACAGTTCCCATGGCGCACGATCCCGGGTGGGAAAAAGCTGGAGCCGCGGGTACGATTTAAGTCAAACCCTTGTGACAAGATAATGCCCGATTCAGTTACATCGCCACAGCTCTTGAATGTCCAGATTGACGGCGTATGGCACCAGTTTCCAAAAGGCACGCGCCTGATCGAAGCCTGCGAACAGGCTGGCAGTTACGTGCCACACTATTGTTATCACAAGAAGCTCAGCTCACCGGGCAATTGCCGGATGTGCCTGATCGAGATGGGATTTCCAAGACTCGGGCCCGATCGCAAACCAGAGCTTGGCCCTGACAACAAACCGATCATCAACTGGATGCCCCGACCTCAAATCTCCTGTGCGCAAGATATCGCCGAAGGAATGGGCGTCAGGACCAATTCTCCTCTGGTGAAGGAATGCCAGCGTGGCGTAATGGAATTCCTTCTCATCAATCATCCGCTTGATTGCCCGATCTGCGATCAGGCTGGCGAATGCCAGTTACAGGAGTTCAGCGTGGATTTCGGCACGAGTAAATCGCGTTTTCTCGAAAACAAAGTCAAGAAACCGAAACACGTCGTGCTCGGGCCGCGTGTTACGCTCGATGATGAACGCTGCATTCTCTGTTCGCGTTGCATTCGTTTTTGCCAGGAGGTCGCGCACGACGATGTGCTTGGATTTGTCGATCGCGGCAGTCACACCCTGCTGACCGCGCATCCCAGCAAGCGCCTGGAAAATAACTATTCGCTCAACACGGTCGATATTTGCCCGGTCGGCGCGCTGACTTCGACCGATTTTCGTTTCAGGATGCGCGTGTGGTTCCTGAAGGAAACCAAAAGCATCTGCACCAGTTGCGCGACGGGCTGCAACACTATTATCGGCGCACGCGAGGACGTGATCTATCGGCAGACTCCACGCGAGAACGATCACGTGAACTGCTGCTGGATGTGCGATTACGGACGACTCAACTTCAAATTCCTCGAAGCAGAGAACCGTTTGCTCGAACCGCAGACCCTTTTTGAGGGACAATTCGCCTACACCGATTGGCCTACCGCAATTTCGCGGGCGGCTCTTCAGCTAAAGCAGTTCTCCGGTCCGGAAATTGCCATCGTTGCTTCCGCGCGCATGACGAACGAAGAGCTTTGGCTCACGGCACAATTGGCGAAGTCGTTGGGCGCTCAATGGATCGACATCGTCCCCCGCCGCGAGCCCGGTGATAACGTCCTGCTCAGCGAAGACCGCAATCCGAATACAAACGGCGCACGACTCATTCTTGGGTCACAATCTGAACCAGGTGCGAACCTGCTTGCGATCTCGGAAGCTGTGAAATCAGGAAAAATCAAGGCGCTGCTAATTTTGAAGGAAAACGCGATGCATTTGGGCGTACCGGTTGAGCAACTGGCGCAACTCCCAGTGTTGATCGTGATGAATGTTTTGGCGAATGAAGCGACCGAAAAAGCGACGGTCGTTCTGCCCGCGTGCGGGTTTGCCGAAAAACGCGGCTCGATGGTGAATGGCAAAGGACGATTGCAACGATTGAATCGCGCAGTGCGTCCGCCGGGTAACGCGCGCGATGATTGGGAGATTTTGAGGGATTTGCTCCAGGCAGTCGGCGGTGGCGATTCTATTGTGTCCATTGATGATGTTTTTCGCCGAATCAGCGAGACAGTGCCGCAATTCTCCGGATTGAGTTTGAACAAAATTGGGGACCTCGGCATGCACATTTTGCAAATGGAAGAATTGCCGCCAGTGCAACCAGAAGACGATGAAGCAATCGAGCAAGCGGTCGCCATGCAGGCAAGACGCCGCTCTGTTCGGCGACAGGTCGATGAAGTCCGTAAAGCCGCAATTACGGAAGCCCGCTAGGCTGCAAGGTTACGATGGATTCATTTTTCGTAATCACGTCGCTGCTGAAAATTGTCGGCATCCTTTTAGTGATTCTGACAATGGTTTCCTATGCGGTTTACGCCGAACGCCGCGTCAGCGCGGCAATTCAGGATCGCCTGGGGCCGAATCGCGTTGGGCCGGCCGGTCTCTTTCAACCCATAGCGGACATGTTCAAGTTGCTGCTGAAAGAAGACTTCACGCCGCGTACTGCAAACACGCTTTATTATTGGCTAGCACCGTGCCTCGCGGTAATGCCAGCGATCATCACGATTGCGGTGATCCCGTTTGGAAGCACGTTGTTCGGCGTCCCCATGGTGATCGCCGACGTGAACGTCGGTATCCTGTTCGTGTTCGCTATCGCCTCGCTTGGCGTTTACGGAATCGTGATTGGCGGCTGGGCATCCAATTCCAAATATCCCTTTCTCGGCGGTATCCGTTCGAGTGCTCAGATGCTCTCTTATGAGCTCTCCCTCGGTCTTGCAGTCATTCCCGTTTTTCTGCTGGTTGGCAATTTGCGTCTGACCAGCGTGGTGCGTTACCAGATTGACCACGGCTGGTTCATCGCGCCATTTATCGGCGACTGGGCGAACCCGTGGAAGTGGTTGATTACGGTTCCCATGATCATTTCCTTCGTCGTGTTCACGATCGCAATGTTTGCAGAGACAAACCGCCTACCGTTCGATCTGCCTGAAGCCGAACAGGAGCTGGCCGGCGGTTACAACACGGAATACAGCTCGATGAAGTTCGCCCTCTATTTTCTTGGTGAATACGCGGCAATGATCACCGGATCGGCTGTGATTGTGACTTTGTTCTTTGGGGGCTGGCATCTACCGGGAATCCCCGATGGGTCGCACGGATGGGTATTCGGTCTGATAAATATCGTAGTCTTCTTCACAAAGGTCGCCATCGTAATTTTGTTTTTCATGTGGGTGCGTTGGACCCTGCCCCGATTTCGCTATGACCAACTCATGCGCCTCGGCTGGCTCTTCTTCTTCGAGATCGCGTTGGTTAACATTTTCGTTGTCGCCGGGATAATGGCCTTGCTGCCCGTTTAATGCCGAAATACGAATGACGAATGACGAAATCCAAAACGTAAGCTGCCGATGGAGATGTAATCGTCATTTGCGCTCTGTCACCGATTCGTCATTTGGCATTCGTATTACGGCATTCTAATCATGACCATCACTGTTCCACGACCAAAACTAAACTGGCGCGAGCGATTGTATTTGCCTGCAATCGTCGCTGGTCTGGTCATCACGTTTAAGCATTTCAAAAACCTGCTCCTGGGACGCACGAAAGTGACGATGCAGTACCCTGAGCAAAAATGGGACAGCCACCTGCCGGACTATTATCGCGGCGCGCCCGCGCTTGTCCGCGATGAAGACGGGCGGGTGCGTTGCGTTGCGTGCCAGCTTTGCGAGTTCATTTGCCCGCCGCGAGCAATCAAGATTATTCCAGGTGAAATCCCTCCGACTGATCGCTTTGCTAAAGTCGAGAAATATCCCGAGGCCTTCGATATCGACATGATTCGCTGCATCTACTGCGGAATGTGCGAAGAGGTTTGCCCCGAGCAGGCCATTTTCCTGCGCAAGGATTACGCCATTACCGGCTACACGCGCGCAGAGATGGTGCATGACAAGGAAAAACTCCTCGAGATCGGCGGGGTAATTCACGGCGTCGTACTGAAATGGAACAAGAAGAAATGAGCAGAATTGGAGTAATGGAGTGTTGGACTAGTGGGGAGCCGGTCGGGGACAGGAATCTATCTCCCCATTACTCCGCTACTCCCCCACTCCAATAACTCATGTCAACGTTCCTGTTTTGGATCTTTGCTTTGCTGACATTGATCTTTGGAGCAGCTGTCGTCATCAACCGTAATCCCGTGGCGAGCGCCCTGAGTCTGGTCGTGTCATTTCTCGGTCTCGCAGCGCTCTTCATGTCGCTAAACGCGTATTTTATAGGGATTATTCAAGTGCTCGTTTATGCGGGGGCAGTGATGGTGCTTTTCCTTTTCATCATCATGCTCCTCGATCTTCGCGCCGAAGAAGGCCGGCAAATCAACTGGCTAGCCTCAGCAGGAGGACTCGCTGTTGCGCTAATCTTGTTGGGTCAGATTTTTTCTGTGGTCGGTCACCTTACGATTGCGCACAAGGCTTTTCCGCCACTGCCAGGAGCGACAATCGACGATGTTCGGCATATCGGCGCGGCACTCTTTGGGAATTACAATCTGCCATTTCAAATCGTGGGCGTCCTGGTGCTGGTGGCAACGATTGGCGTCGTGCTTTTGAGTAAACGCGAACCTCGATAGTATGACCACGCTCGGCGATTATCTCATCGTAAGCGGCATTCTTTTCGCAATCGGATTTGCGGGCGTGATGCTGCGCCGCAATCTCCTCATCATCCTCATGTCACTGGAGCTGATGCTTAATGCGGCTAACTTGTCGCTCGTCGCTTTTTCCCGGTTCCGCCTCGATTCAAACGGCTTGCCTAATTACAACGCGCAGGTCTTCGTTTTCTTTATCATCACCGTGGCAGCGGCTGAAGTTGCCGTGGGCCTTGCCATTCTCGTCGCTCTGTACCGGACAAGGCAGACAACAGACGTCAAGGATATCAGTAGCCTAAAATTTTAACGATCCGATGAATTCGTCTTTACCGTGGATCATTCTGCTTGTGCCGTTGGTTAGTGCAGTCGTTATCACGCTGTTCACACTGCAGTGGAAAGCGGTGAGCAGCTTAATCTCGATTGCAGCGGTGCTCGTGAGTTTCGCATGCAGCTGTTTGATCTTCACGCAGTCTGGTATCGCCGCGACTGAGTTCAGCTGGATCAACATTGCCGGCGCCCTTAAGGTGCCACTGGGCTTTACGCTGGACCAGCTAAGCAAGACGATGCTCCTCGTTGTTTCCGGTGTCGGAGCGACGATCCACATTTATTCGTTGGGCTACATGCGGGATGACGAAGGTAAATCCCGTTATTTCGCTGCGCTTTCGCTCTTCATGTTCGCAATGTTCGGCATCGTTCTCGCGAACAATTTCGTCATGCTCTTCATCTTTTGGGAATTAGTGGGTTTTACCTCTTACGTTTTGATTGGCCACTGGTTCTTTCGCGATGCCGCCGCAGACGCAGCCAATAAAGCATTTATCACTACTCGCATAGGCGATTTCGGATTCATGATCGGGATCCTGATGGTTTGGATGGCGACCGGCTCCATCGTGTTCGCAGAAATCACGCCACGGATGACCGAACTGGTAAGTCATCCGGCATTTGTCACAATTGCCGCGCTATTGATCTTCTGCGGTGCGGTTGGCAAGTCGGCGCAGTTTCCGTTGCACGTTTGGTTGCCCGACGCGATGGAAGGCCCGACGCCAATTTCCGCACTCATCCACGCTGCGACGATGGTTGCAGCTGGTGTTTACATGCTGGTGCGCGTCGCGTTCGTCATTCAAGCGTCGCAAACTGCGCTTTTGGTCGTTGCCTGGATCGGCACCATCACCGCGGCGATGGCGGGGTTAATCGCGACCCAGCAAAGCGATATCAAGCGCATTCTGGCTTACTCAACGTTGTCGCAACTTGGTTACATGGTGATGGCTGTCGGTCTCGCATCGAACGACGCCGCCATGTTTCACCTGTTTACCCATGCATTTTTCAAAGCTCTTCTCTTCCTTGGAGCTGGCTCGGTCATCGTGATGCTTCATCATGAGCAGGACATCTGGCAAATGGGAGGACTTTCACGGAAACTTCCAATCACCTTTATCACTTTCGCTATTGGCGCATTGGCGTTGATAGGCTGTCCACCTTTCAGCGGATTTTTCAGTAAGGACGCAATTCTTGCGCTCGCCTATGAACGCAATATGCCGATTTTCATTGTGGGACTATTCACGGCGTTTCTAACGGCCTTTTACGTTGTGCGTTTGCTGGTCATCGTCTTCTTCGGCGACACACGCAGTGAAGCCGCACGCCAAAGCAAGGAGTCACCCCTCGTGATGACGGGACCGCTGATCCTGCTCGCGATTTTTGCCGCGCTGGGCGGATTTGGATTTTTCGCGCGAAACTTTCTTGCGCTTCCGATAGAAAAGGAAACGGGTTTCTTTGTTCCGGCCCTTGCATTCGGCGCACTAATCGTGGGAAGCGGGCTGGCGATTGGCATCTACCGCAATCGAGCGAACGATCCGATCGATATCGAGGTTCTGCGCCACAAGTTTTACTTCGACGAATTTTACGCCTTGCTAATCAACTGGACACAAGGACTGCTTGCGCGTGTCTCGGCATTCTTTGATCGATGGATCATTGACACTGGCGCTGTCGATGGAAGTAGCCGAGGAACTTTGGGGATCGGAGCGCTGCTGCGACTCATCCAGGTCGGAAATCTGCAAGCTTACGCTTTTCTGTTTGGGCTAGGTGTTATCGCCGTCATCTACTTCGCCGTTTTCCGCTAATGGTTCTGTTTGTCATAGCCTGCCCAATCATGGCCGCCATTTTGATCATGGCCGGCGCGCCTGCCCGTAAGACCGCGTTAACTGCATCGATTTTGGCGTTTGTGACGGCGTTGTTTCTTCTCGTGTCCTTCGAGCAAGGCCAACACGGTTTTCGGCATGTTACTTCTTTTACAATATCTCCGGAATGGCACCTGAGTTTCACGACAGGTATCGATGGGTTGAGCCTTGTTATGATATTACTCGCCACGATCGTCACGCTGGCGGCCGTTTGGTTTACCGGCGCGATCGAGAGATATGAGAATGCGTTCTACGCCTGTCTTTTATTTATTTCCGGCGGCGCAATCGGGGCGTTTGCCTCGATCGATTTATTTTTCTTTTACGCGTTTCATGAGATGGCACTCATTCCCACATTCTTGCTGATCGGAATCTGGGGCAGCGGGAATCGCGTCGCGGCGGCGTGGAAGATCACCATCTACCTGGCAATTGGCAGCTTTATTTTGCTGCTTGGCTTGATCCTTCTTTATCAAAGCTTTCCCGCCTCCTCACGCAGCTTTGACATTCGCGCCCTAACGGCCGCCGCGGCCCTCGGTCAGATCGGCGCGGACGCGCAACGGCATGTCTACCTGGTGTTGCTTATTGGTTTTGGAATTCTTATCTCACTCTTTCCATTCCACACTTGGGCCCCGGAAGCATATGCCTCGGCACCAGCGCCGGCGGCGATGCTACACGCAGGTGTGTTAAAAAAATTTGGCTTGTACGGTCTGTTGCGCCTGGCTATTCCGTTGTTACCCGAAGGATCGCGTCACTGGGCTGGTTTACTTGTGGTTCTATTGCTCGGCAACATCATCTACGTTGGTCTGGTCACCATCGCTCAGAAACGCCTCGACTGGACGTTGGGCTACTCAAGCGTAATGCACATGGGTTACATTTTTCTCGGCATTGCGGGCGCTACGATTCTCTCCACGACTGGCGCCGTTGTTCTCATATTTGCTCATGGCCTTTCGATTGCGCTGCTTTTCGCGATTGCTGGAGAATTGCGAAAGCGCACCGGCACGTTGGTTTTTGATGAACTGGGCGGCCTTGCCAAAGTGATGCCGTTTGCCAGTCTCGCTTTTGGCTTCGGGGTATTTGCCGCGATCGGCTTACCTGGTCTCGCGAACTTTGCCGGGGAAATCATGATCTTTTTTGGTGCGTTCAAGAATGGCTGGGAGATGGATCGCTTTCACATCTTCCAAATTGCGACGGTGCTTGCGCTTTGGGGAGTGGTCATCTCCACGGTTTATATGTTGCGTGCCTATCGCAAGACATTCATGGGTGCTCTGAGCGACCGGTGGAAAGAGATTGTCGATCTTCGAGTCGGTCTCCGGGTTCCAATTGTGGTCCTGATTGGCGCACTCGTTTGCTACGGATTCTTCCCACAATTTCTCGTGCAAACGGTCACGCCTGTCCTTCGCACTTATCTCACGGAGCAACATCCCCCGAGCGCCTCGACGCAGCGAGGCGGCAACAACATTCAGCAGATCGCCTGGAGATGACCATGATCACGGCGCCAGAACTTGAGATCGCAGTGCTGGTGCTGGGCATGGCGATGCTGTTAGTAGAAGCGTTTGCCACGAAAATTGATAAACGGTTCCTGGCATTCGTGGGAATTGCTGGTCTCACGCTGGTTCTCGTAGCGAGCTTCTTCGTAGTCCCTGGTTCATCGACCAGTCAAGCAACCGGCTTCTGGAGCTTCTATACCGCAGATCGCCTGTCGATTTTCTTCAAGCAATTCTCGTTGGTTACCACAATCTTCGTGCTGATCCTGATGACCGACTACGCACCGGTACTCCGCAGTTCATTTCCTGGTGCTACACTGCAAGCAGGTCTCGGCGAATTTTTCGCACTGCCCATTTTCACATGCGTTGGACTGATGTATCTCGTGTCAGCAATCGATTTCGTCTTCATCTTTGTTTCGCTGGAACTGGTGACGATTTCCTTTTATGTGCTGGTTAGTTTCACCCGGCGCAATCCGATCACTCTGGAAGCGGGAACGAAATATCTGGTGCTGAGCGCCCTTTCGACGGCGTTTCTCGTGTATGGGATAGCGTGGATTTTCGGAGTGACCGGTCAGACAAATCTACAACGAATCGCAGACGCGCTGGCTAATCCAGCGACAGACCGCAACGCAGCGCTGTTCGGCATGGTGCTAATCCTGGTGGCCCTCGGTTTCAAGATCGCAGCGGTACCTTTTCAGATCTGGGTGCCCGACGTTTACCAAGGCGCTCCGACACCGGTAACCGCGTATCTTTCCGTCGGCTCGAAGGCGGCAGGATTCGTCGTGCTGCTCCGAGTGTTGCAGCCATTCCTGGCGCTGCCTCAAACGCAGCGCTTGATTGTCGTGATCGCGCTGCTGACTTTGATCTATGGAAATCTCGCGGCTCTGCCCCAGGCGAATCTGAAACGACTGCTTGCTTACTCAAGTATCGCGCACGCCGGCTATCTGCTGATCGGCGTAGCGTGTTTCGACGCGTCAGCTATAGGCTTCTACCTTGTCGCCTACCTGCTCATGACACTGCTTAGCTTTGCGGTTTTGATAATTGTTGCTCAGCAAACCGGCGAGCAAATTGAGGATTTTGATGGATTGGCAAAGCGTTCGCCCTTTCTCGCTTTCGCAATGTTGATAGGAATGATCTCGCTTGCCGGGGTGCCGTTCACGGCAGGATTCCTGGGAAAGTTTTTCATCTTTTATGCCGCAATTTTGCAGCACCAGACAGCGCTCGTCGTCACCGGAGTGATCACCGTTGGATGCGGATTCTATTATTACCTTAAAGTCATTCGCGCAATGTATTGGCAATCCTCTGCCAGGGTCGACAAGATCCCTGTGAACGGACTGTCACGTGTGGCGATCAGCGCGTTGATTATTGCCACGATTTGGCTGGGCGTTTATCCCCAACCAATTTTGGATGCGTTAAAAAGATGAACGGTTGAAGGATTGAAGCGGCCCCACTTTAACCGTTAAACAGTTCAACGAGTCACCCGCCTTCGCCACGGCTATAGCGAGGCAGGCGCGAGCGGCTCTCAGTCGCTCAGTTCGACGTTCCAGTACGCAAGATCGACGAAGTGTTTCCAAAGGTCGTGCTGCGGGGCAGAAAATGTGACATGGACGAACGGCCGCCACTTCGGCCGCTTCGGTTTGCGAATCAGGCTCATATGCGCTTCGCGCGGGAGTCGATTACCCTTGCGCGTGTTGCAGCTGATGCAGGAGCAAACCACGTTCTCCCACGTGGTAGTCCCTCCCCGGTCACGCGGGACGACGTGATCCAGGTTGAGTTCGCTGCGATCGAAAATTTCGCCGCAGTACTGGCAGGTGTTCTTGTCGCGCTCGAACACGTTGTGGCGAGTAAATTTCACTTCCTTCTTCGGAAGCCGATCGAACACCAGAAGCACAATCACCCGCGGTATACGAATCTTGAACGAAATCGTCGTGACGACTTCGTGGTCCGGCGCGTTTGCAGACAAATCGCGCCAGCTTTCGAAATCGTGCGTCATGAAATTGTTCGCCTCGTCCGATGAAACAATTTGAGCATGCCCCGCGTACACCAGCGCGAAGGCGCGACGCGCCGAGCAGATGTTCACCGCCTGCCAGAGGCGGTTAAGCACCAAGACCTGGCTGTTTAACACAGTATGCACATCTCTACGGGAACCGCATTTTGCGGACTTCCACGTAAATTCGCGCGACGGTAGCATTCGGATTTTTCGCTGTCAACGGGAGCGGCATCAGCAAAGCGCGCGATCTTCGAAGCTGAATGTAAGCGCAAATTCACGGAAAATTGCGATTGATGTCGCTCATACGACGTATTCCCGCAAAATCAGCTTGTCGATTTTGCATCTGCTCATAACGTCGAGAGCATGGCAGGCCAAGGTTCAGCCGGCAATGTTATCGCCGCGCTTTGCAGTTTCTTTATTCCCGGTCTCGGGCAATTGCTTCAGGGCCGGTTGCTGATCGCGATCGTCCAGTTTTGTCTGGCGGCGATTCTTTGGTTCTTCCTGCTGGGATGGATCATTCATCTCTGGTCAATCCTCGACGCCGCACTTTTTAAGCCACGCCAATAGGTCAACAACTAATTAAAGCCCGCCTTCGTCTGATTAGGTGCGAAAGGCGAATCGACACAAACGAGTTGTGGCGTTATGCATTCGTACTCGTTCGTGGTTAAATGAAAGCGCAATTTCCAGAGGAACAGACCACGTCCGGAGAGTTTCTCAGGCAAGAGGACGCGTTTCGCAGATGGGTCTCGAACGACGGATCTACACCGTACCCCGCTGCGGCGGGCCGGTATCATCTTTACGTCTCGCTGGCCTGTCCGTGGGCCAGTCGGACAGTCATTTTCCGAAAGCTAAAAGGACTCGATGAAGCGATCGGCATGACCATTGTCGACCCGATCCGGGACGAGAATGGCTGGGCGTTTCGGGATCCGAGTGGCAACGTGCCACCGGGCGCGCCATTTGAATCAACCGATCCCACCAACGGCTTCCATTTCTTGAGCGAAGCCTATAAAGCGACCGATCCCGATTACAACGCCCGCGTTACCGTACCGGTGCTGTGGGACAAGCAAACAAAAAAGATCGTGAACAATTCCGAGGACGATATCTGCCGCATGTTTAACGACGTCTTTAATGACTTTGCCAAAAACAAGGACGTCGATTATTTCCCGAAAGAGATCGAAGCCGAGCACACGAAGCTCTGCGGTTTTCTGCACGACAACGTGAACAACGGCGTTTACAGAGCCGGTTTCGCCACACGTCAGCGGCCATACGAGGTTGCCTGTCGAAAATTATTTGAGGCGCTCGATCAACTGGAGAAACGCTTGTCGAAGAGTCGCTTTCTTTTCGACAACCGCATCGTCGAATCCGATTGGAGATTTTTCTGCACACTCGTCCGGTTCGACGTCGTTTATCACGGCCACTTCAAGTGCAATCTGCGCCGCATTATCGATTACCAAAATCTGCAGGGTTATCTGATGAATTTATATCAGCAGCCGGGCATCGCCGACACGGTCAATTTCGATCACATCAAGCGCCACTACTACATGACGCAAACTGAAATTAATCCGACCCGAATCGTCCCCATTGGTCCGGCGCTTGACCTCTGGAAACCGCACCATCGCGAACGATTGGGCTAGAAAATTTACGTAGCCGTTTGGTGAGCGTGATGCCTTGCTCTCCAGAAGGCTTCGATCTGTTCCAGCGTGCGCCCCTTTCGTTTCTGGAATAAAATAATTAGCGAAGAGCCACGACGCCATTGAAGCGAGCGCGTAGAGAAAAAATGTTGAGCTCGCTCCAAGTTTCTCTACCAATGTCAGGAAAGTAAGCGAAACGATCAGGTTCGAAGCCAAGCTGAACGTGACCGCCGTGCCCTCGGCGAGGCCGCGAATCTTTAGCCAGATAAATCTCGGCGATCAAAAGCCAGACGCGGCGAATGATGCTGCGACGTAAACGAACCTGGTACCGCGTAGGTGCGTACTGCTCAACGCAGCGATCTCCTTGTCAACCATAGCTGTCGATCTTACCCAGCCATACGACCGCGAGAAGTCTGACAACCGATCTCAGATTTCTCAAAGAAATTGGACGACCCAACAATTCCGGTGTACGCGTTCCCCTGGGGAACGCGAAAATGAGCGAAGATCGAACAAAAGACGCATACAGTTCGGGTAAGAGTTTGCGGATTCTGGTGGTCGAAGACCACGGCGACACTCTGGAGGCGTTATCCAATCTGCTCACGCATTTCGGGCACGAAATTTCCGTGGCCGATGGTGCGGAGAGTGCACGGAGAATTATCCGTTCGAAAGATTTTGATGTCGTCCTGGCCGATATCGCTCTACCAGACGGTAGCGGGTACGATCTGGTTGCGGAGGCCAAACGAAAACGACCCGTTAAGGCCGTGGCCCTGACCGGATTTGGAGAGCCGGACGATATTGAGCGCGGTAAGGCAGCTGGTTTCGATTTTCACCTGACCAAACCGGTGGACTTCCACGAACTACGAGCTGTTCTCGGTCAGATCGCCGCCTGAAGGCACCCCAAAATTAAGTAGAAGCGCGAGCGCGTGTTTTCACGCGAGATCTTGTTCGCACCGAACAAGTCAGCCAATCGGTGGCCCTTGAAAATAGAACAAAACGAAACGACTCGCGTCAAAGAGCCCGTGTCCGATGATCACCGGCCAAAGGTTCCGCCCGAACACGATAACAAGTAGTCCCATTAAAATGCCCAGCGTGCCGGTGATTACGATGCCGAGAGGATTCTGGTAAGCGTGCGCTGCACCAAAAAGCGCGCCTTGCGCAACACATGCGACGAACCACGCGCCGCGACTTGCACCAAAAAACATCGCCAGCCCCTGCATGAGAAACCCACGAAACATAAACTCCTCATAAAACCCGGCTCCAACCAATGCATAGAACACGCCGTACACTGTAAGTTCCAGATTGCCCCTTACATCCTTGAACCGGCTCAGATCGCGACGGAATCCTGCTTTTTCGGAAAGATACATCGCAACGAAGACAAGAACCGCAGCAAGAACGCCGATTATTATCGTCCGCCGCCAATTCTCAGGCCGCTTGAGCCCGATGTCTGCGAGGCTCTCTCGTCGCAGGCGAATTAGCAGCCACGCGATCGCGATTCCCAGTAGTTGGATAATCGCAGCAAATACGAATTCGGACTGCATGGTTTTGGACGTGTAAAAAACGCTTGAAATAACCGGCAGCGCGAAAGTGACAGCCCCCAGCACGATGATGTCGATCAGGTAACGAAGCCGATGCAGCCCGCGCACCCTCTCGTCACACTGGACTAGATGCTCTTTCATGCCGCGAAGCGTTAATCTTTTCGACTTCAATTGAACAGGAAATTCGGGGCGCAACCAATATGGAAGTCCAGAGCCAGGCGCGTTGTCGCTGAGTCCGACACTCGCGGGTGCAGTCCTGAATTCAGATTTCCTGCCGGCATTTCTCTCCCGTCAAGTTGGCCGAAGCTGTTCCAGACTCGCCTGACTATAAAAGCATTAATTGAAATACGAATTCCATCGTTTCTCTTCGCCATGATACTTGCGCTGGCCTGCTTTGGGGCTGGTTCCTGGTTCCGCGCGGAACTGGATTTGCAGTTAAACAAGATCCAGCGCCCTCGGGCTTTTTCAGCTCGGCCGAAGATGCATTGAAACGTCGGATTACGTAATCAGGGAGTCTTTTACATGATGCGCGGACAGTGTGTCTATTACACCTTGTGTAAGTTCATTTGAACATTACTGTATAATTGTTTGCCAGCGACATCGGATTATTGGCCCGTGACGCGGGATTTTAGTTTGCACTGAGTCCGTTGCAGCGAGGGGAGACTGGCGCGCCCCCCCTCTCGCTCCAGAAGTGATCGCTAAGGTTACAGACCGGTAACCTTTCGATTGTTGTGAGCTCGGAGCCCACTCGTAGCTTGAAACCAGTCTCCGTGGGGACACGCCGGGCTCTGGGAGCAGGGAGCATCAACCGGTGTGTCCCCACTCTTTTTCATGCCGGAAAAAATCGGACACTCAAACTGCGTTTAATTGCGCGAATCCTTTTCTGGGACCGCCTACGCGCACGTGACGCGAGAGAGAACTGACGACCTCCGCGCACGCGCGTACCGACTCAAGCCTTCGTAAGGCAGCCGCCGAATTAGGGGCGCGAGGCTCGCCTAGCGTCACGCCGGACGAAAACGCGCGCCCGGCTGTGAGCCCCATTTGACCGAGTATTTTCGGTCTTGCGTGATTGGAGTGGGAGATCGGGCAAAAAACAGGCCACACGGGACCCGCCCTTTTTTGAAGATTCGATTTCCAATCGCCCGCCAATCGAGTGCGCTCGATATTTCATGATGGGAAGACCCAACCCGGGTGCGCTCACGCCTGCACAAAATCTTTCATCGTATACTAGGCAGAAAGCCTAGCGCGAAATGCGAGTTTCTTTGAATTGGGTGTACTTGTGAATTTTCCCCAAAACAAAATGGAACGATTCTGTGTTGTTATTGCGTGGTCATACGAGTCAAGTTCGGTTTAGACGAAGCGGTTTCTGAAGCGGTATCCCCGCACTTCGAATATGATACCCGGACGAGGCAAGTCTCGAACATGTTTAGCGGGAATTCAAACAAAGCTTAACCAAATGGATTTAGCTCCCGAGGAATTGCTGAGACTGATAGAGCTTGTATTCGTCTGCCAGATACCGGGATGGACTTTTTTGCTCGGCTATATTTTAGCGAAACGATGAGCATTATATCTGAAATCGCGATTTAGCCACCATTCGAAAGGTAACTGAGATTAAGCCTTCTCATTCACTCATCAGCGCAATCCGCCGGAGGGTTCTAGCGTCATCCTAGCGGCTCGGGAATGTCAGGCCTTCGCTTGTGATCTCTGACATGGAAAATCACGTCACGAAGTTCGCGTTTGTCCACGAACTGACCGCATTCTGGACACTGGAAGAAGTGTTCTTTTTCGTCAGGAGGAACCTGTTCGTATTCGTCGGCTGTCATTGGCGATAGGGGCAACACATTCCTCACGCGGCTTGGCGGGCTTCTCTGATTTGGTGTTGTGAACGGTTTGAGCCCGTCATCGCACCGGCACTGGGATAGAATGACCAACTGATCATCTTCTCAATTGGCACAAGTCTTTGCACGCTTGGGTCCCCTGAAGACCATTCGAAAAGTTGCACCAGATACCAGCCTGGGTGCGGCTCCCCGATCACCAAGCCCTGCCATTCAATTTTGTTGGTCTCGTTTGCGCTGTGGAAGTATTTTCCAACTAGCTTTTCTGGTTCCCCCGACATTTCAGCCTTCATCGCACCGAGATTCAACCCCGGGAATCCTGAAGGGTGGCGGACAATATAAGCCGCAGCTGTTCCGGCTGCATTATCCTTCGTAACGTGGGAAGAAATGGGGTCGTATCTTAAACATTTGACGTTCGGCGCAGAGATCGAACGGGTTAATGAATCGAAACTGGCGTTCCGAATTTAACTCGCTCTGCCAGACGAACGACGTCCCAGTTGGCCAGCCGGATACAGCCATGGCTTGCGGAATGTCCGATGGAATCCGGAGCAGCTGTGCCATGCATGCCGATTCCTTTTTTGTTGAGCGCAATCCAGAGAACGCCTACCGAGCTTCGAGGGCCGGGCGGCAACATGTAGAAATGGCCGCTCCGTTCCCCGTGCTTCAGCATTTTCTCGTCGTAGCGAAACCTTGGCCACCTCTCCATCCCCTTGACCTTCCAATCTCCAATGGGCGAGGCAGTCTGCGCAGACCCGATGGTGACCGGGTAAGCCGCGATTAGTTTGTCAGCTTCGAAGACTCCGAGCATGTTGGTTTTCGTGTCGATCTTCACCGACGACGCCGCGGGTGATGATGCGGGCGCGGCCGATGCATTCTGAGAGGGCGCCGGCTGGTCTGCTGGTGTCTTATCCGGTTCATCCGGAAGTTCATTAGCAGCTGGCGCGTTAATCTCGCTGCCCGGCTTGATGTCTTTGACTTCTCCCAGTTCGAATGGCTCGACATTCGGAACGCGTAACTGATCGCCAGGCTTGATCGACTTCGTTTTCCCGGGATTGAGTTTCTCGAGGAAATGAATGTCGCAGTGGAACTTTTCTGCAATTGCATCGGCCGGATCGCGATACAAAAGCGCTTTCAACTTTGCCTGTTCTTTTGGAGACGCCGGCAATTTTCCAACATTCTGTAGATCGGCTTGTGTCACGGTGTAGATAATGAAGACCGGTTCAACACCGCCAAGATCGAGACCGTTTAGATCCGGAGCGACATTGCTTTTTGCATTAGGTAGAGGCGCCTGCGGCTGTTCGCCGCGAGACTGCCGATAAAGCGCAAGAGCTTTCCAGGTGAATTCATCATAGCCGCCGTCAATTTTACCCGGGCTAAAGTTTGATCGGTCGAGAAAAATTTGCAGACGCGCGGCTGCTTCAATCTGAGCCGAAGATTGCTGTTCTTTATGGGGAGGTTTTTTTTTCGAATGTTTTCTGGCTTCAATTTGCGGCGCCAGACTCACGAACAAGAGTCCCAAGGCAAAAAAGCGGACGCGGCGACAAGTCCCCATGGAAACCGTTCGCGGCCGCGAACGGCCTCGGCTGTATGCGATAAAACGGGTGGCTTACGTGCTTCGAACGAGAAGGCTTGCGATCATGAAACATGAACCCGCTCGCGTCGCACATCTTTGTGGCGCGCCGCCATTATCGGAACATCGAGGATACAAAGAGCGGCAAGCGGCGCGAGATGACAGCGCTGTCCAGCTTCAACACTGCCTGCGAACTAGGCTTTCGCGGCAGCCTCGACGAATGGAACCGCCTGATGGGAGCTGTTGCGAGGCGGTGAGCATCGGGAGCGGCGCGCGGTTCGCTGCATCGCCTGGTTAGATGTTGGCTTTCCACCCGTGGATCAGCCCCCAATAATCAGACCGCCGATTACCGCCGAGGATAAGGATAGGAACGTACTTGTGTGTGATGATGGCGTCAGGAAGGCTGATGAGCAGGCCAAACAACAGGCAGACAAGCCAGCCCGGCCAGCCCGGTAAGTGGACACACCCAATGACGAATCCAATGGCGAAGCGACTGGCGAATGCACCGAGCAACGCTGTCGTTTTGTCCGGAAAAGACATCGGCTAACGAGAAAGAGATTGGGTCGCTGGATTGCAAGCGGTCATCGAACCAAGGCCATTGGCTTCATCGATGGGTTAGGCGAATAGCCATCTCGACCAAAACCCTAGGAAATCCCGATGACGCCTCCCTTTCGCGTCGGAATCCCTGACAATCTTACACTATCCCTTCTACAAAAAACGCCGAGTTTGCGATCAGCGCCGGGATTCTAGCAGTTAACTGCTCTGGGGTGTCAATTCCTGGCTTTAGCTTAATAATTAGCGTAGGGATTTTATAGGGATTTTCCTTGTCTGTGTTATCATTCCCATGATTGGTACTATAGATGCTTTTTAAGGCGTTATTATGAAAATTAACGGGGTTTTAACAGGGAAGTTCGTACTGTTGGCAATCGGTTGCGCCCTAATGCTCGCATTCGGCCACAACGCCAGTGCCGCTCCCCAAATTATGCCTCCCTCGGGTGTCAGCGTTCCGGACAGTGGCACGACAGCATTGTTGCTAGGGGCGGCCCTCGGTGTGCTTGGTTTGGCGCGACGCTTCCTGTCGAGGTAACCCTCGCTTTTAAGCGTGGATTAAAGTGGCCGTTCAGACGAAGGGTCTGACAGTCGACTGCGGGTGCCAGGAATCAAACGTGGACTATCCCGGCCGGGTGTTTATGATCAGCACGGAACCTCGCTCCATCTCCGCCTCTCCGCACCGCAAGTGACCCGCAATCGCTGCCTAAATCCAAACTTTTCTGATGCCCGTCTAGGATTTTGACCTAGCGAGTTCCTAGCAAATTGGTCGAGTGCCTAACAAATTGAAGCAAATTTGAATGCCATTCAGTGCCCATCAGCAGTGATCTCCAGACCGTCAGGACCATAGAGCGAAACCTTTCTCATGGTCACAGATACCTGACTACCAAGAATTGCCCCTGATACCGATACATGGGCACAGACACACCACTGGCGTATGTGTTTGAAGTAGTGTTCACGCCCCCCGTAACATCGACAACGTTTCCGGAGCGGTATCCCGTCCCGGTAAACCCGCCCGAAGTGGTGGTTGTAGCGTTAGCGAAAGACGCCGTGCCTGTGTGTTCGAATCGGCTGGACACTTTGATTGCGGCGTCGCCCCCAGCCTGTGTCACCTTGGCAGCGATGTCGTGGTAATACCGCGACACCTGATAAGGTGTGTCGGGGCGAGTGTCGTGAATTACGTCTAGCACGCGGTATTTTCTTGGCGGCGCGCCATTGTCCAGATGTCCACACCGTCAACGACCTTGCGCGTTCCCCATTGCCCCTGCCCCACGAGCGGCCCACTGCTTTCCAAAGGTTGATAATCGGTTAATGCACAACCGGCCAGCGAGATTGCCGTCAGTAAGAGCGCGCATGTAGTTGACCTTTTTATTGAGGAGAATATGGCAAATAGGGGGTTCATGCGCGCTGTCCTAACGAGTCCGCCCGCGCGCTACAAGGAAAAAAGCGCTTCACACGGACATTGGCGGACAAGGGCGAACGACTAAGGAAATCAGCGGATTTGTTCTCACTTCCGTTCTCACTTTGCCATTTTTGAAGCCGTGAAAAGATGCGCTACGCCTCGTAAAAGCGTTCCCGGCGGGAATCGAACCCACATTTAAGGTTTAGGAAACCCTTGTTCTATCCGTTGAACTACGGGAACAACTTCTTATTTATACATCCGCTGTCCAACGCTATACATCTTTCAATTAAAGTAACGCGTCTTTCTTGCTGCTGGCCACGATCGCAAAACAAGATCTCCGTTCTGGATTTCCTAACAGAAAGTCTGATTTCAATTACGCGCTTAAGGTGCATGATCGTGCTGAGATGGCGTGGCCCATCCCGCCATAGCGTTTAATGGAGATAGAGAGGATGCGACTTGAAAGGTCCACCAAGACAGCCACAGCAAGTGAAAAGCGCTTGCTCGCCGCTCGTGTCTGTCACGCGGCACGGCTTTAGGCGATTTGATTCTGATTTTGAACGCCGTAACGGGTGTCGTCCGCAGATGAGGATGACGTACTTTCTATTGCGAGGAACCTGAACCTGGAGGTGCGTTAAGCTGTTTGAGACCCTCCGGGGTGAATTCAGTGTCCGCGTAGCTCAAACCGCGCTTGATGCGGGATCCGGTTATTTGAGTGACGGAACCGCCGGCGCCGTAAATTTTGAGATCAGCTGGAAGCGAATCCCCCCCGTCTAGCAAAATACGCGTTATATTGATGCGACGAAGAACCTTGCCCGAACTGTCATATTTCTCGATGCGTAGCGGGACGAGGCGGCGAGGATCCACCCAGGTCTTTACACTGGAATACGAGGAGCTATGGCCTTTCCCGGGTTTCGATTCGAGGATCTGATACTGAATATTATCGATTGCTTCAGTTCCGACGATTGTCTGCCGAGTCCATCGGAAGGGGTTATCGATTATGTCTTCGTAGGAGAGTTCACTGCCGAAGAGCGGTTGGTTCATTTGTCCGGAGGCGATCGACCTAACGATGTCCGGAGGAGTGAACGTGGTTCCGCTGAATTTTTCTCCCGATCGATGGAGCAAAACGCCTTCGCCTTTGCGCTCTTTCGGAAAGAGTATTTGATACATGATGTCGCTGGCCGCATCCGAAACGCGGGATTTAATCTGAAGCTGAAATATTTGGTTTTCCCCGCTACTAATCTGCATTCGGACCCGGACAAATGTTGAACCCGCTTCTTTTGCGCACAGAGCGCCTGCGAGATCAGACGCCGACTCTGCCGCCACGGCGCAGAAAGGCAGCGCGATAACACCGAGCCCGATGAGGGCAAAACAGCCATTTTTGAAGTGAAGACTCATAAGTAATTTGACGAGCTGTTTCTCAAGCTGTTCATCCGTGTAAAGCAAGGCTTGGTGCTACGCGTGAGCTCCGCCACGCCGGGTAAAGTCCGCTCAGAACGCCGACGAACACCGCGATCGCAACAGCCTCAAGCATTAGGTTCGCCCCTAAATCCGGCTCCAACATGCCGCGCAGGGCGGGCGCATGTTTGAGTAGCTGGACACCAATGATTCCCAGGAGCACACCGATTATGCCGCCAAAAAAACCGAGCAAGGCCGATTCCCACAAAATCATGCGCACAATTCGGCTCTGTCTCCATCCGAGTGCGAGCAAAATGGCGATCTCCTGTTTCCGTTCGAACACACTCATGAGCATGGTGTTGGTTACCCCGAGCACGCCCACCACTACGGCCAGCAATGAAGTTCCCCAGCTCATTGCATTGATCACGCGATAGCCCTCACTGCCGGCAATATGTTCGCCCGCCGGGTCAGCATGCGCTTCCGGAACCAGGCGGTCTATCTCCGCACAAAGGCGCTGGATGTCGGTGCCGGGAGTAACCCTCACATCGATGGCACTGACCTGATTCTGATTACCCATGATCTGTTGCAACAGAGGTAAGGAAAGAACGAGCGAGCCGTTTTCAACAAATGCGCCGCCGTTAACGATTCCGACGACGGCGAGTTCCTCCGTCTCGATCTGCACCGTGTCGCCGACCTTCTTTTTGAGAATGTCGGCGGCGGCAGTGCCGAAGATGACGGCTCGTTCGTTTTGATCGTTCGGCATCCGTCCGGATACGAGCTTGAGATTATCCCAGGCAAAGCAGCCCCATTCCCGTCCTGATACAATCATCAACTCGGCGTTCTCGATGCTCATCAAGTCGACCAGGATCATGCAAGTTGCTGACACACCAGGCAGACGCGCGATCCGATCGCGGGTCGATGCGGGAAAGGGCTTTGGAGTCAGAGAGCCCCGCATGTTGGCCACGACGATGTCAGTGCCGCGTGACTTCATACCCGACGTCCAGCTACTAACTAAACCGCGCGATAGCCCGATCAAAGCGACGACCGCAGCAATTCCAACCGCAATGCCTAACAAGGTCAAACTGGTACGAAGTCGGCGGCGCGTGAGGCTGCGGGTAACAACATCAAAGAAAGTCATACGATCGGATGCATGGAAAGTTTTGCCGGATCGCCATCGAACACAATATGACCGTCCACCATCTGAAGCGCGCGCGCTGCACGCCTGGCGATACTCATATCATGAGTAACGAGGATGAGCGTCATGTGCCGGTCTCGATGAAAAGACGTGAGAAGATCGAGGACATGTTTTGCGCTCTCGGTGTCCAGGTTACCGGTTGGCTCGTCGGCCAGAAGCACCGAAGGAAAATTGGCCACGCTTCGGGCGATGGCGACACGTTGACGTTCGCCGCCAGAAAGTTTGGCGGGGAAATGATTTACCCGTTGCTCGAGTCCGACTGATTTTAGAAGGTCCACCGCACGCGTGGTTCGCTCCGCCCGTGGCTTGTGATCTTCGAACATCGGAATCTCAACGTTCTCGACCGCGGTGAAAGTCGGAAGCAGATGGAATGATTGGAACACGAAACCGATCTCGTGAGCTCGATAGGCAGCCGGGTCGGGCAAATCAAAAAGAGATTGACCACGATACTTCAGCGTCCCCGAGCTGGGCCGATCGAGTGCGCCGAGCATTTGCAGCAAAGTTGTTTTGCCACTTCCACTCGGTCCGACGATGGCTACAAATTCACCCTCTGCGATTTTGAAATCGACACCACGTAACGCCAGAACCTGGCCGTCATCAAAATCCTTTTTGAGGCCGCTCGCTTCAAAGAGAGTGGCCGAGCCTGTTTCCTTCGGACCAGAGGAGTTTGAGTTCATCGGAAATCAAAGAGGCGCCGACTAACCATGGCGTACTTTGAGTTTACCGGTCTCCCGTCGGTTTCCATCTCCCACGAATTCGCCGTTGCTCACGCAATCGGCTGTTACGTCTGTGTGGAATCGCACCATTGCGCTCCGACGCGAGGATTCGCCAGGCTGCGGATCAGGTCCGGCAACGCCTGTCGATAGCTCATGAATGGAGCCACATCGTCGGGTCTTTTCGGTATGAGCACGGAGGTAAATTGAGGCAGCACTCGATGCGGAAGTCCGGCATTTTGATGATGCACGCCGTGGTAAGGTTCGTGAAGCAACGTGTAAGCAAACAAATGGCCCAGCCAGCTCTTCGGCACAATGCTTCGGGTAGAGCTATTCACGGTATCGCCGGTCAGGCCAACATGTTCGATATATTTGCGCCAGCTCTGAAGATTTGCCGCTATCAATCCCGGCACCAGATACATCCAGAGGAAATACTTCCACACCCCAAAAAACGCGATTGCTGCCAGAATGGCAGTCCACACAACAACCGCGAGGGCAAGCTCAGCCCAAATTCTCCGTCGCACCTTGCGGCTACGGACTAACGAGGGCCGGCGCAGGAAAACGCGCAAGAAGATCAACGGTGAATAGAACAGGCCGACGGTGAGTTCGAGGAAAGCAGCCAGGCGTCGCGCCCAACGGGGCGCTTTGGTGATGACTAACGGCCAAAGTTCAGTATCGCGCTCGGTGGCAAGGTGCATGTGATGCATTTGATGCACCACCCGATACAGGCTGAATGGCAGGAAACTAAATACCCCGAGGATTACACCGTCGAATTCATTCAAACGACGGCTTTTTCGCAACAGACCGTGCGAGGCCTCGTGAAAACCAATCAACAACCCGTGCATGAGGTGGGCGGCGATCAGCACGATTGGCAGCGCCAGCCAAAGCCATCCACGCCACACCACAGCCCAGAGCGCGACCTCGGTGAGAGCGAGTGAAAACACAAGGGTCTGGAATGCGACGCAGTTCACGTCGTGCTTTCCGTGCAGCTCGGGAACGCCTTCGGTGGTTGTCGCTGTATTTGCCATTTCAGTTTGTCAGAACGGCTGTTCGCCTCTCCGGCACGCGGCAAATGCTTTCCACGACTGTCCTGAATAAACGCCCCAGCTCTTCTATTTCAGGTTGTGAAAAGAGATTTTCCCGGAACAGCCAAACTACTTCAAGCGCGTCGCCCAGTTCTGTTATCTCGCATCCTAGATCGAATCGGGGCGTTCCGGTCGAGCGCATCCTTAGCTTAAGTGAGAGCCCGCGAATTTCCACGTCGGGCACCGGATGATTTTGTAAAGCGAATCGCACTTCAAAAATGGGGTTGTGTTTTGGCGACGGACGTTCGCCTATTGCCCGGACAAGTTCGGCAAACGGCATCACGTTTGCAAATGAATCGACTGTTGATTGGTGCACGATTCGTAAATGCTCTGAAAATGGGCGCCCTCGTTCCACGTGACCACGCAGCGGCACGACGCCGGAAAAATATCCCATCGTCTCGCGGACATCCTGCCTCGTGCGGTTCGCGACCGGCGTTCCTACTACGATGTCTTCGGCGCCGCTCCATCGTGATAGCGTAACTTGGAAGGCCGCAAGCAGTGTGCTAAAAAGTGTGGCGCCGCTGCGACGGGCCAACTCCCGCACCGGTCCACTGATCTCCGCCGGTAATTGCGAAACGAATCGTCGCGGCAGAAAGACGACGTCGGATTCGTCCGGCACGCTCCAAAGACGCCGTGTGCCCGTGAGGCGGGATTTCCAGAAAGCGATGCGTGGTTCCAACTCGGCCGGTTGCCAGAATGCTCTCTCGGCGGTGCCCCAGGCGGAATAAGAAGTCGGCACTGGCGGGAGCTTGTCAGGTCCGCGCATGCGTTGTTGGACATAGGCGGCGCATAGATCCTGAACGAACACTCCTAACGTCCAGCCATCGGCAATTGCATGGTGAATCGCGAACACCATTAGCTGGTCATCGGGCGTACGGCGAAGGACCTGTACCCGATATAGAGGACCTTGAATCAGATCGAATGACTCGGAGAAAGTTTGGAGGGCAAGCTCTTCGATTTTCTCAGCCGGTGTCTGGGGCGAGATGTCGCGAAAACGCATCACCGGCTCGGCACGAGTCCGGATCAACTGAACAGGTCCATTTTTTCCCGGCAAGATCGACAGTCGCAACACCTCCTGTCGATTGACCACTCGTTGCAGGGAAGCGACACAATCTTCCGGAGTGATCAGACCCCGTACATTAATAAGACAGCAAATGTGGTTGGACACATCTCCAGCAGGAGCTGGCGACGTTTCCCACAATTCGCGCTGCGGCAAAGTCAGCGGATGGAGAGAGGCTTCGCCTTTCTCAAGCCATTGCCTGAAACGAGCCCGTTTCTCCTCAGACATTGGGGGTTGCCTCAAGCACGGGTTCGTCGTCACCCAACAACCGGCCGATCTCTTCAGTCGAAAGTGCGTCAAGGTCGACCTCGGCTGTAGAGGTCGTGGGCTGTGCCACTGGCATTGAGTCATTAGCTGGTGTCGTCGCGGTGGCCGGCGCGGTGCCCCCTATATGGCCCGCGATTAATGTTGCGATCTGCCCGATGGTTCGAGCGCGCATCAAGCTCGTCGGCGGCAAAGCGATGCCGATAGCCGCTTCCAGCGAGTTCTCGATTTCAACGCCCATCAAAGAGTCGAGGCCCAGGTCGGTGAGCGGTTGATCATTACGCAGCGTCTCTGGCTTTACCCGAAGGACAGATCCGACAACTTCGCGCACGGCCTGGGCGATTACAGTTTCCTTTTCCGCCGGTGCGGCGGACTCAATTTTGTTTCGCCAATCACTTACGGTACCGGGGTTGTCCTGGTCCTCGACCGCCGCGAAGATGCGCTCGAGCAGCGGGTTCCCTTGCATGCCTCGGAAGAATGTTTTCCATTTGGCCCAATCGACTCGAATGGCAGCGACCTGCGCACAGCCCGCACGAAGCGAGGACTCAACAATTGACAGCACTTCGCCGGGCGAAAGGTCACTGATACCCTGTTTCGCAAGAAACTCGGCGACGCGTTCGTTTCGCGCGACATAACCTTCTCCGCCGAGCACACCCCAGTTTATTGTTAGGGCAGGAAGCCCGAGGGCCTGACGGTGATGTGCGAGCGAATCAAGGAACGCATTGGCCGCTGCGTAATTACCCTGTGCAGGGTTGCCGAAGATCGACGAAACCGATGAAAACATGACGAAACAATCCAGAGCGATGTCGCGCGTTCCTTCGTGGAGGAGCCAGGCCCCAAGTGCCTTCGGACCGATAACGCGTGCCATCCGCTCGCGGTCGAGGGCAGCGAGCGGCGCGTCGTCGATGAACATGGCGAGATGAAAAATTCCGCGCAGGGGTTGAGCCCCGCCGCGGATCTCATCCACCAGACGCGCGATGTCGTTCGGCGCGCCGGCGTCGGCTTTTACAATTTGAACTGTGACTTTTCGATCGAGGAGGCTGTTAACGAACGCCTCAGCTTCCGACGTGGTTGCGCCATTCCGGCTGGAAAGCACCAAATGCCGCGCGCCGGAATTGACCAGCCAATTCGCAATGACCTTTCCGAAGCCACCGAACGCGCCGGTAATCAGATAGCAGCCATCCGACTTGATTTCGAACTTCGATGTAATCGGTTCCCCACGCCGCGGCACAAATGTTTCGGAGAGTGAAACGACGACCTTGCCGATGTGCTTCCCGCTCGCCATGAGCCGAAAAGCTGAACCGACGTTGTTTGCTGGAAATGCGCGGAACGGCAGCGGACAGAGCGCGCGCTGCTCGACGAGGTCAGAGATCTTCGCGAGCATCTCTCTCGTAAGCGATTCGTCGGCTGCGAAGACAGCGTCCATCGCGACAACATGAAACGATGCGTTGCGCCGTAATGGCCGGAGCGGAATGCGCGAGTTTTGGTAAATGTCGCGTTTGCCGATTTCGACAAAGCGACCGAACTCAGCGAGGCATGCCAGGCCCATTGGAATTGCTTCGCCGGCGAGGGCGTTGAGCACTACATCGACGCCGCGACGATCGGTAAGTTCCATCACGGCTTCGGCAAAGTCGACGCGACGTGAGTCAATAACGTGTTTTACTCCGAGCGTCTGGAGAAGCGTCCGCTTCGCCGGGCTGCCGGCGCTGGCGATGACCTCCGCACCGAGATGATGCGCGATCTGGACCGCGGCCATGCCGACACCGCCCGCTCCGGCGTGAATGAGCACCGTTTCACCCTTGCGTAGTCGCGCCACATTTTTCAACGCATGCCAGGAGGTCATGAACACGACCGGAATCGTAGCCGCTTCCTCAAAGGACAGATCGTTAGGAATCCGGCGCACATCGCTGGCACGCGCGATCGTCTGCGTCGACAACCCGAACACGGCCAGACCGAAGACCCGATCGCCAGGACTAACGTGCGTAACATCGGATCCGACCGCGGTGACGATACCGCCAACTTCGTCTCCAAAGATGCGCCCATCTGGCGCTTCGCCGGGATAAAGCGCGAGCGCCTTGAGCACGTCGCGGAAATTCATGCCCGCCGCTTTAACATCGATCATTACTTCGGCCCGCCCGCACGATGTCTGCGCAAAAGGGGCGAACCTCAGAGTATCGAGCTGGCCGCGCTCACGTGATTCGAGTCGCAGCGGTACCGCC
Organism: Candidatus Udaeobacter sp.; assembly: GCA_035694525.1. Lineage (GTDB taxonomy): Bacteria > Verrucomicrobiota > Verrucomicrobiia > Chthoniobacterales > UBA10450 > Udaeobacter. The sequence goes on from DASSFL010000145.1 coordinate 40,438, forward strand.
GGACCAAGTGTTCGCCCATGGCGCGGATGCCCGCGTTCCAGTCGCTGAACATATCGCGCCTCGCCACGAAGCGCGACTTCGCGCTCCGATTCGGCGCGCAACAGTTCCTTCCAAAGTAAGTTTGCATCGGCGGCGGACGGCGTCGGCGGCAAGTCAATCCCGCGACAAGTATAGTTTGAATATTCATTCAGAATGACGCGCATCAGTCCGAGAGCGGGTGCCTGTGCTACCAGGGGCGGACTGGCATCCCGGCCGACAGCTTCCGCGCCGCGCGTGATCGAATCAATTCGCAGTTTGGTTGTGGGCCAGGTGCCATCGAGACTCTGGGCAAGGTGGAGCAGCGCGTCCGTTCCAATCATCCCAGCGTCGTCGATTTGCGTGTCAAGATTCCAAAGATAGACGATCCGTTCTGGCGCGGTTTCGCCGGCACACGCCGCGAAAAGTTGGCGCCAATCTTCCGGCGCCTCCACTCTTAAGGTGAAAGTATCTTGTTCGCTCGCTGTGAACGCGGTTCCACGAAAGGCCGTTCGGCAACGAACACCGATTGCGCGCAGGCGTTCGGCTAACGAGGAACCAATTCCTCCGTGGTCGGCAAAGATAAGCCATGATTTTTCCGGCGGAGTTTCCACCACGGGATTGAGACCGGCCGCAGGCTGCCACGCCTTGCGTGCGAGAATCCCGATCTGGCCTTCGCCATAGGGTCCCATTAATCCCGGCAACGAAGCAGTCTCTTCAAAACCGGTTTCGCGAAGCACCGTTTCCCATTGAGAACGGCCAAGTAGCGGATGCGCTGGGCGCAGATCGCGATCGCCGAAGCGCCACCAACCGCTGGTTAGACCAAAAACAGTTTCCGTCCACAACTGTGGCGAGGCGACGTCCATGAAAACCAGCGAACCGCCCGGTGCGAGCAGATCGTACAGGTTACGCAGGCCAGCGCGAATGTCGGCTACGGCATGAAGGACGTTGGTGCCGATAATAAAATCGAACGAACCGGGCTCGAAGCCTTGTTCCGTAGCAGGTTTTTCAAGATCAAAAATCTTTGTTTCAACTTCGGAGAAGTTCGCGAGCTTCTGATGAGCACCTGGGAAAAAAGCAGCAGAGACGTCGGTGAACACGTACGAGTGTAAGCTGCGCTCCAGCGCCGGGAGGACTTGTGCGCTGAGGCCGCCGGTGCCGGCGCCGACTTCGAGAATCCTCAACCCGCGACCCTCGGGAAGCGAACCGGCCGCTTCCTGCACGGCAGCGGTAATAGCTGCTAGCCAGTGACTAGTCAGCAAACCGTCGCCGTAAAATTGATCGAGCAATTCCGCTCCAGCGCCAGCGAACAATACGTGCACGGCGTCCTTCTCACCGCGCAGAATCGGACCGAGCTCGGCACAATTTCCAGCCACGAGCTGCGCTTCAGGAAGATGACCGGGGTGCTGCGTGATGAATTGTCGCTGCGCCTGGTTAGCGGACTCAGCAGCGGCTATAAACGCGAAGCTTGGTCGATAACCGGATTCACTTGATTTGAGCAGGCCGCGCCTTTGAAGTTTCAACATCAACTGTTCGAAAACCGGCCGCATCGGCGCGGCGACCTGCAGTGTATCGGCGGTGAAATCGGCGCCTATTGTAACTCCCATTTCGCGGAGGCCCGCGCAAAGCAGGACAGCAGCGAGATCGTCCTGGGCGGCAATCGCACTTTCAAGCCGCTCACGCCCGCGGGCAGCGAGCACATTGTCGAGCGCACCTTGGGCAGCGTCGCGCAGGCGGGTCAACGGCAGCGGCTCCGACGTCCCAGGGCGGGATTCGTTTGGTGTGCGCTGCCAATCCACATGATAGAGGACATCGCGGACTCCACCGATCGCACCCCGGCGCACCCCTGCGACACTGATGGCGCGGAACCCGTCCACAAGAACACACGGTTTGCCGGATTCGTCATAAAGACCGATGCGTCCCTCGACGAACTCATCCGTGCATTCGACCACACTTGCGCGGACCCGCGCAGATGCTCCGGGAGAGCGCAGAAACAGGATTCGGCCAAATCGGACCGGCAATTTAAGTTGCGAGCCGCGCGCTTCGACCGTCGAACGGCCGGCGGAAAACACGTGTAAGGCGCCATCGAGCAGCACGGGATGCAACGGATACTGGCCGGCCCTCGGCGCAATCGATTCAGAAAGCGCCACCCGACCGGACGATTCACCATCCGCCGCGGAAAGCTCTCGAACGGAGCGAAACTGTTCGCCGTATCCGAGTCCTAGATCGCTCATGTAACGATAAAACGCGTCGATATCGACGGGCTTGAGCTTGGAGCCAATCGGCTGGATTTCACTTTCGAAACTTGACCCGGCGAAACCCGATTCGGTGCGTTCAGCGCGAATAGAGCCCACGACATGCAATGACCAGGATGTTCCCTGGTCGAACCGACTCTGGATCGCGAATGTTCGGTCGTTAGGCTCGTAGGAGACCTCGATGTGAATGCCGTTGGCAGGTTCCGGCAGGATGAGCGGCTTGCGAATCTCAAACTCTTCGACTACGAACGGTCGGCCCTCGAAGAGCTGGGTGCCGGCCTCAATTACTAGGTCAACAAATCCCGCGGCTGGAAAAATGACGTGGTTCTCGACTTTGTGATCCTTAAGGAAAACCATATGCCGGTTATCCAGCCTGGCGGTCCAAGTGGGCGTCGCGCGCGGCAGCCGCATGTCGAGCATTCCGTGGCCGCCCGATCCGAGGCGACTTTCGCGCCAGTCAGGAGCTTCGTTCCACCAGCGGCTGCGATCCCACGCATAAGCCGGCAACGGAAGAAGACGGCGCGATGGCGTCATCGCTTTGAAGTCGAGCGCCACTCCGGCGCGATGCAGATCCATCGCGGCTTCCAGTAGGGAATCGTGTTCGCGTTCCCGACGGACAGAAGAGATTACAATCGATTTCGATGCGCCACGACTGGCGAGACATTGCGCGATCGAATGAGCGAGAGCGGGATGCGCACCGAGCTCCAGCCAGATATCCACACCAAAGTCAGCAATCGCGTTGATGGCCGGCGCGAATTGAACCGGTTGTCTGATGCCGCGAGCCCAATGCGCGGCGTCACCAGCATTACCGTTAAGACGGTTGCCGGTAACGGTGCTGAACAGCGGAATGGTTTCAGGCTGCGGTGCAAGATCTGTCAATGCATCCTCGAGCGCGTCGGCGGCGGGCTGCATCATCGCGTGATGAAACGGATGATCCACTCGTACGAGCCGGGCGAAGACACCCTGCGTCTCAAGCTCGGCGAACATTGCTTCGATTGAATGACGCGGACCGGCGAGGGTGAGCGAGCGAGGGCCGTTGAATGCCGCGATCGAAATGGTTTGGTCATGCTTGTCGATCAGGGCTTGCGCTTCTTCTTCGCCAAGGCCGACCGCGAGCATCCTGCCTTCACCGCGCGCACAACCTTCCATGAATCGCGCGCGCAAAGTGGTGATTCGCGCGCCTTGTTCCAGCGAGAACAAACCGGCAACGCATGCCGCAGCGATTTCACTGACGCTATGTCCAAGGACAGCGGACGGATGAACGCCCCACGATTTCCACAGCTCCGCCAACCCAACCTGCATCGCGAAAATGGCGGGCTGTGCAATCTCGGTACGATGCAATTGTGAAGTTTCTTCCGAGTGGCCGAGTTCTTCCAGAAGCGAAAAAGTCGCGACGCCACGTAGCGCCGCGTCACACTGCTCGATCACCTGGCGAAAGACCGGCTCATGTTGCATCAGCTCGCGGCCCATGCCCCACCACTGTGGACCTTGTCCGCTCATAATAAATGCGACACGCGGTACGCTCGCAGGTCGCGGCGTAAATGAGGTGCGAATCTTCACGCTGTCCTCTTTGATCGCGAAGGCGTCGAGCTCCTCGATGAGTTCCGACATGGAGCGTCCGACGAGGGTCAGCCGATGCGGATGGTGATTGCGCCGGTTGCCGAGTGTGTAGGTCAAATCGGGCAAAACCGGCGAATCGCCGTTAAGATTAACTCGCTCGCTCAGCCATGAAGCCAACTTCATCGCATAGCCACGAAGTGCATCTTCTGACCGGCCGGAAAGCATTATTGGCCACGCGCGCTCGCTCCAGATTTTTGCGTGATTCGCGTGCGGAACAGATGGCGGCTCCGTCAGAATGACATGCGCATTTGCGCCGCCGAATCCAAAAGAGTTGACGCCCGCCAGCCGTTCACCATCCGTTTGTGGGAACGCCTCGGTTTCCGTCGGCACGCGCAGTTTCAGTTTATCGAAATCGATGTGCGGACTCGGGGAACTGAAATGCAAGCTGCCAGGAATTTCACGATGCTGAAGAACCAGCATCGCTTTCAGGAGTCCGGCAATGCCGGCGGCAGTTTCTAGATGGCCAACATTCGTTTTCACCGAACCGATGGGTAACGGAATTGAACGCTGCTCGCACAGAGCCTCCGCGAGTGCGTGCGCTTCGATCGGATCGCCCACGGCCGTGCCCGTGCCATGCGCCTCTACGAATCCAATTTGCGCCGGTGAAACGCCAGCATCTCTGCACGCATCCCGGACCAGCCGAGTTTGCGCTTCCGTGCTCGGTAGTGAGATACCATTTGTGTGTCCGTCCTGATTGACTGCTGTGCCGACGATTACTCCCTGGATCGGATCACCATCGGCGATAGCTTGGGAAAGGCGCTTTAGCAGCACGATGCCTGCGCCTTCGCCACGCACAAAACCGTTCGCTGTCGCATCGAACGCGGCACATCGGCCATCCGGCGAGAGCATTGACGCTTGGGAAAAACCGATGAACCCGCCCGGCGTGATCATCACAGTCACGCCGCCAGCCAGTGCGGTGTCGCCGCGTCCAGCCCAGATGTGTTCGCAAGCAGTGTGGATCGCGGTCAGAGCAGATGAACACGCCGTGTCCATCGCGACGCTCGGGCCGCGCAGATTCAGGCAGTAGGAAATCCGATTCGCGGCGATAGAGTGCGCGCTGCCGGTGGCGCTATGCGGCGTAATACCGAAATGGTCGAAAGCAGTGCTTTGGATTCCCTGATAATCATTGTGCGAAATGCCAACGAAAACAGCGATGTCACTGCCTTTCTCAAAGTCGAGTACAATGCCGGCATTCTCGATCGCTTCCCATGACGTCTCGAGCAGCAAACGATGCTGCGGGTCAACGTAAGGAGCTTCGCGCGGCGAAATCCCGAAAAACTGCGGATCAAACTTGTCGATTTGGTCGAGGAATCCGCCGCGTTTAACAAACGTTTTTCCCGGAATGGCCGGCTCGCGGTCGTAATATCGCTCCACATTCCATCGATCGGCGGGCACATCGCAGACTGCGTCCCTTCGTTCCACCAGCAACTTCCAAAAAGACTCCGCGTCGTTAACTCCGCCGGGAAAGCGGCATCCGATCCCTATGATAGCGATGCGATCTTTGTGCATAAATGGCCGGTTTCCCGGAAGTCCGATAATAAATAAACTGTGTCTATAGCGAACGGTGAGCAGCCAATCCTCACAACGTTTATTGAGTTAACCCGTAGACGGCAAAATTCCATTGATTATTCGCAAATCAGTCATCTTGCGGCCGGTTGGGCACGCGCTGCGAAATATGAAATAGTGGAGAAAACATCAACCGGCCGACGAACTTGGAACTAGAACAATAGCATCATGTGCGGCATCGCAGGTATGATCGATCTCGCGGGACAACGTCCCGTAGCCGAAGGGAGTCTTCAACAAATGGCCCGAGCGCTTTTGCACCGCGGCCCAGACGAAGAGGGCTTTTTGGTTCGTCCCGGGCTAGCTCTGGCTTCACGCCGGCTGAGCATTGTCGGCCTGGCCGACGGGCAGCAGCCGATCTTTAATGAAGACCGGAGCGTCTCAGTAGTATTCAACGGCGAGCTGTTCGATTATGTCGAGCGACGGGAGGAGCTCGAAGCGCGCGGACACAAGTTCGTCACGCACTGCGACACTGAGCTCATCCCCCATTTGTGGGAAGATCACGGCGAGAAAATGTGGGAACGACTGCGAGGGCAATTCGCCATCGCACTGTGGGACGGGCGAAAACGCCAACTCCAACTGGGACGCGATCGTTTTGGCATCGCACCACTTTTTTGGACGCGGCAAGGAGACTGGCTCCTGTTTGCATCCGAAATCAAAGGCCTGCTCGCATCAGGCATGGTCCCAGCGCGACCGGATCGTCGGGGAATCGATCATGTTTTCACTTTTTCGGCGGTACCCGGTCCACGAACGTGTTTTGAAGGTGTCCAACTTTTGCCACCCGGCCATTTTCTGAGCATCTCTCCCGCAAACGGAAACGGTTCGACTGCGGTGGTGCGGGAACGAGCGTTTTGGGAAATGGATTTTCCCGATCGGGGTGCGGAGGAACGCGGCGAAAATCCGAAGCGACTCGTTGACCACTTCGAGGCACTTTTGCTCCAAGCCGTCGAGGAACGATTGCGGGCCGATGTTCCAGTCGGCTCTTATCTTTCCGGCGGTGTCGACTCGAGCATGATCCTCGCATTGGCCTGCAAGCTGAAAGGTCCGGCGATCAACACCTACACTGTCCGGGTACACGAGCCGGAGCTGGATGAACTCGATGCGGCAAGTCTATCCGCGCGACATATCGGCGCCAAACCGCCGATCGTGCAGGATTTTCGCGACGAAGACGCGCTGGCGACGTATCCAAAATTAATTACCGCTGCGGAAGCGCCGGTGATTGACACGGCGTGTGCGGCCTTGCTTCAGCTGTCAGGACGCGTGCACAGCTGCGGACAAAAGGTAGTGCTGACCGGGGAAGGCGCGGACGAATGGCTTGTCGGCTATCCGTGGTACAAAGCGGCGAAATTGATGGGTTACCTCGACCTCATCCCGGGCCTCGGAATGAGCAATGTCGCCCGAAATGCATACCTGCGAGCGAATAAGGTCCCGCATTTTCCCAATGCCTGGCGCCGAGAAGTCGAGACTTCGGTCGGCGGTCCGAACGCCTGGATCGATGCCTACGGATTGCTTGCGATCTCGAAGCTGCGCTTCTATAGCGAGCCGATGCGTGAAGCGCTCGCGCAGACGAATCCGTGGACCGAATTGGATTTTCCAGTAGAACGAGCCAGGCGATGGGACCCGCTCCATCGCGGAGTCTGGATTGCCGCGCGCGTTCTCTTAGCCGGACATCTGCTCCAAGCCAAGGGCGACCGCGTCGCGATGCATTCTTCAGTGGAAGTGCGTTACCCATTTCTCGACGAAGATGTCTTCGATTTCCTTGCGAAGCTGCATCCGCGTTGGCGCCTTCGCGGGTTTCGGGATAAACACCTTCTGCGACTCTTGGCCGAACGATGGGTGCCGAAATCTGTGGCACGCCGGCACAAAGTTATCTTCCGCGCGCCGCTGGACAGCTTTCACGTGGAACCCGAACCGCCGTTTGTGGCGCAGCTTCTCAGCGAGGAATCGCTCCGCAAAACCGGCTATTTCGATTCAGCCGAAGTTGCTCGATGGCGGACCGATTTTCGTAAAATGCGCGTAGGATCGCTGCCGCGACTTTCGGTCGAGATGGGTCTGATGGCGGTCGTGGGAACGCAACTGTGGCATCATCTTTTCATGGGCGGCGGGCTTGCGGATTTGCCCGAGTGGTCAGCGGTACCGACGCCGGCGGCGGTTGAAGCCGGCGCCCGATCGACGGCGATCCCACTAACGAAAAGCTAACGAAGTTTCGCCAGCGTCTCCCGCCCGCGTTGTTTTGTTTCTGGATCGTCTTTTTCGGTATTGGGCATTGCGAGACCCTTGTTAATAAACTCACGCGCTTCTTCCTTCCTTCCCATTTGCGCATAAATCCGCCCGAGTTCGATGTAGTGCATCAGACGGTTTGGATTGAGCGCTATCGCTTTCTTCATTGCTCGTTCGGCCTCCTCGTTTGATCCCTTCGGCAGTTGGCCATAAATCAGTCCAGCCACAAATCGTTTCGCCGAGCTGACCTCTGCCAATACGCGATTCCATCGGCCAAGAACATGCCAGGCGGTATCGTTGTGCGAATCGACGGCCAGCGCTTTGTCCACTGATTCCTTGATCCGCGAAGAAGCGGCTACCTGTTCTTTCGTAGGCAGATACGGCAGCATTTTTCCAAGTGTGATAGCGGGTGCAAGCTGAGCGTCACAGTCCTTTGGTCCACACGCTGCGGCGCGCGTGGAATAGTCCAGTGCGATGTGGCCCAGTCGCAATTTTTCTTGCGTGTCTGACGCGTCCGTCATGAGGTAGCGATACTGCCGAGCGATCCGGACAAGCAGTTCCGGATTCTTCGGCTCCACTTTCTCCGCCGA
>DASSFL010000146.1:0-14819 GCA_035694525.1 Candidatus Udaeobacter sp.
CATGAAAGCGCAACTCACAATCAGCAGAGTTGCCAGCTGAAACCGTTTCGTCAGGCGTCCGGAGATGACCCCGGTTACGGCGAGAACAAGACTGAACGGAACGAGAGCGATTCCCGCTGCTAGCGCGCTGTAACCGAGTTCCTCCTGCAAATAGACCGCGGTGATGAACAGGAAAAGAAAGAATACGAATCCGAGAAGCCAACTCGCAACGCAGGAACATAGAAAGGCCGGTCGCTGAAGAAGTTCGCCGTCGATAATCGGGTTCTTCGTTCGGCGCTCCACGACCGTGAAAATCACAAACAGGATCAATGAAAGGGCTACCAGGCCGAGCGCCGTTCGTTGGTCCGTATCTCTGTCCTGAACCGCATCGAGACCGAGCAGTAAAGTCGTTAGCGCGGCAACCAATATCACGAGACCAGCAATGTCAAGCCGATGCGAAGCGCTCTCTTCGTGCGACTCCTGAATTGCGTGCGCCGCGACGATCATTGCCAGTGCGACGAGTGGCAGGTTTACCAGAAACACCAGCCTCCAGCTGACCTCGGCGGTGAGAAACCCGCCCACCAGCGGTCCGATCGACTGCGCTACACCCGCCACGCCTACCAATGTTCCGAGCGCAACCGCACGCTCCTCCGCGTTGTAAGCGACCGAGATAATCGCCATGCCCGCGGGGAGCATAAGCGCTCCACCGGCGCCTTGTAGTACCCGTCCGATTACCAGCACCGAAATTGTCGGCGCGATTCCGCAAAGAAGTGAGGCCACCGAAAACACCGTCGCGCCCGCGAGCAGACAACGTCGACGTCCGAAGACATCAGCCAGGCGCCCGGCGGTGACAATCAACGGCGAACGCCAGCATATAGCTGTTGAGTCCCCACTGAAGATCGCTCAAGTCCGCATGCAAATCCTTGCCCAGCGAAACCAACGCCACATTCACCATTGTGATGTCCGCATTCATGATCGCGAACACCACAGCGATCACAAACAGCGGTAAACGCGGGTTGGTTGGGCGGGAGGAAAAAGAAGAAGTCACAAGAGTCGCGCAATATTATCGATCCAATCGCGTTTGCACAGTCTGTAGCCGCTGTCGCGGACTGCGGCCTCTTCAGTCAAAACCATGTGCCGCTCACTCCCGCCACATCGTCTACGTCGGCTCATCGGGACGACCGCAGCGATAGCTCAGCTTTGTCTCGTTACGATCGACCCGATGGACAGCAATGGAATGATAGCGTGAGAGTAGGAGCATGATGTTCGCGATCAAAGCCGAGGTTAACGATCCGCAGGCGCAAGCGTTCGCGTTCAGCGCGCAGAAGACGATGTATGATGGCAAGCGCATCGCCAAAGGCGATACAATCTTCGTGTTCGCGAGCGAGAACGAAAGCGGGCCAGGTCTCATCGCGAGCGGCATCGTCACCTCGGCCAAGGCGATCGCAAAGAAACGTGGGATCGCCCGGCAAACGCCGCGCGTGAGCATCACCATCAAACGCACCGCGCTTGCGAAGCGGCGCCTGGGGCGAAGCGAGCTCAAACTTTTTTCCGACTGGAACGACGGTCGACCCGAGTCTGAGCTCAATTTCAAATTCTATCGTCAGGCGACGAACAAGATTGTCGGCATCTCGGACGAAACAGCGGCGTTCCTCCGAGGATTCTTTTAAAGCGGGACGGTAATGCAGCAATTCGGCTTGCCCGGTTCACTCCGTCCTGATAGCGAAGAATCCATGCTTTCTCTTTACCCGGAGCGGCTTTTGGGTGAACGCAAAAATAGGCGAGGCAAGCTTTCGTCGAATTGTATTTAGATGGTAAAACTAACGAATAGGCAGCACATCAGAGACTGGTCCGCCTTGGGGTGCGGACTCTTCGGAATCTGGGAACTCCGGCGCGCCGTCGATTGGTGATCAGTGCGTTCGACATCATGACTGGACTGTATCGGCCTACTACTGGAAGTACATTGGCCTCGCACTTGGCTTTGGAGTGACGGCACCCTTGATTATTATCCTTACCAGGGGCCGCCTGGGTTACCGGCACTACCGAGCGGAACGCCATGGCGCGTCGCCCGAAGATGGAAAGGGTAAATGCAACCAAAGTTAAGGAGGAGAACCTATGATCTCTGGTCTTACACAAAAATACAGAATACTGATTGCCTCAATCGCGATACTGACGGTCAGCGTTATACTCCCGCAGCGTTCATTGGCGAGCGCTGGCGAACAACAAAGTGTAATTCATCAGTTACGGATCTACGAAATATTTGATAGCAATAGGAAAGCGTTTCACGACCGCTTTCGAGATCACGCCATGCGGATCATGGCGAAATACGACTTCAAGATCGTTGCCACCTGGGAATCGAAAAAAGACAATCGAACCGAATTCGTTTATCTGCTTGAATGGCCCGACAAGGAAACGATGACCGATCGCTGGAAGAAATTCTTGCAAGATCAGGAATGGATTAAGATTAAGAAGGAGACCGGCGAAATTAACGGACCGCTCGTGGGAGAAATCCAGGATCGCACCCTGTATCTAACGGACTATTCGCCGCATCAGGTATTGGCAAAATGACGCCGGTCATCGCAGTGACCGGCTTTTTTTCGCCTGCCTAAAATCGGGGCGGAAAATTTCTCAAAAAAAAGCTTGCATGTGATCTAGTGTTATAGTTAACTATATCACCATATGAGGCAAAGCGAGCAATCAACAGGGCCGCGCGCAGCCTTGGGCGTTTGGAGCACAGGATGAATCGTGAATGGAATGATAATCAGCCGATTTATCGACAGCTTCGCGACCGTGTCGTCCATATGATACTCGACGGCGTGCTCAAAGAAGGCGATCCCCTACCCTCGGTGCGCAATGTCGCCGCAGAATATCGAGTCAACCCCCTCACAGTTCTAAAGGCCTACCAGGAACTCGTCGACGAGGAACTGGTCGAGAAACGGCGCGGCCTCGGCATGTTCGTCAAGGAGGGCGCGCACAAATCGTTACTCAAAGGCGAGCGGCAGAAATTTCTTTCCGAGCATTGGCCCAGGGTGCACGCAACGATTCAGCGGCTCGGACTGGATCCAAAAGAATTGCTCGATGCGGCAGCTCGCAGCTCGAACCGAAAGGAGGACCGTTAACGCCATGGCAACGATAGAAGCGCTCGGCCTCCGCAAAACTTTCGGCGCAACTGTCGCGCTCGACGGCATCGATTTGCGCGTTGAAGAAGGGCGCATCCTCGGACTCGTCGGTCCCAACGGCGCAGGCAAAACAACCGCGCTCAATGCAATTCTCGGGCTCACTTCATATGAGGGAGAATTAAAGGTGCTGGGACGCGACCCATGGACCGAGCGCGATCAGCTGATGCAAGATGTCTCTTTCATTGCTGATGTCGCCGTCCTCCCACGTTGGATTCGCGTCACGCAGTTGCTGGACTACGTCGCGGGTGTGCATCCGCGATTCGATCGCGCGAGAGCAGAAGGTTTTCTCGGCAAGACTGCGATCAAACGCACGAGCAAGGTGCGAGAATTGTCCAAGGGAATGGTAGCCCAACTGCATCTCGCATTAGTGATGGCGATTGACGCGAAGCTGCTGGTGTTGGACGAGCCGACGCTTGGCCTGGACATTCTTTATCGCAAACAATTCTACGATTCATTGCTGAACGACTACTTCGATCATAGTCGTACGATCATCGTAACCACGCACCAGGTGGAAGAGGTCCAGGATGTCCTTACCGATCTCATGTTCATCAATCGCGGCCGGATCGTGCTCCAGTGCAGCATGGAAGAATTCGACTCGCGCTACGTGGAAGTGATGGTGAATCCCGAGCATATCACAGCAGCGCGCGCGCTAAAGCCGATTCACGAGCGCCCCGTGTTTGGTCGCAGCGTTCTGCTGTTCGACCATGTAAACCGCGACCAACTTGCTACGTTTGGCGAAGTACGCAGGCCGAGTATCGCGGACTTGTTCGTAGCCGTCATGAGTAATAACACCACCGCACCACCGCCGCTCCCTAGCCAAGCTACAGCGCCTGAGGTAACCAAATGAATACTCAATCGGATAACACGCCTGAATCTGCCGGGGTCACCGACCCCGGCTACAGCTCTCCCACCTCCGGCTATAACAGGTCTTCTACGCAGCCTTTCTATTGGTCAGTTCGGCGCGAGCTGTGGGAGAACCGGTCGATCTACGTCGCGCCACTGATTGTCGCCGTAGTCGTGCTGTTCGGCTTCCTGATTAGCACAATAGGGATGCCTGAGCGCAGACAAGGCGTGCTGTTGCTCGATCCCGCGCACCAGCGAGCTGTGATCGGAATGCCATACGATGTAGCCGCGATGATGTTAATTGTCACCGCGTTCATCGTTGGCGTGTTCTACTGTCTCGATGCACTGCACAGCGAACGTCGCGATCGCAGCATCCTGTTCTGGAAATCGCTTCCGGTTTCGGACCTCACAACCGTCCTCTCGAAGGCGAGCGTTCCGTTTGTCGTTCTGCCGCTGATCATTTTCGGCACTGTCGTTCTTGTTCAATTCCTCATGTTGCTATGGAGCAGCGCGATCCTGCTGCCGAGCGGTCTTGCCGCAACGACGTGGACACGTTTCAACTTGTTTCAACAATCGGTGATACTGCTCTACAGCCTGATTGTGATCGTGCTCTGGCATGCGCCGATCTATGGCTGGGCACTGCTGATTTCCGGATGGGCGCGGCGCGCGACGTTTCTCTGGGCGGTATTGCCGTTCCTCGCGATCAGCGTTCTTGAGAAGATTGCGTTCGATACGTCGCATTTTGCATCCATGCTCAAAGATCGCGTATTCGGCGCCGGGGACACAGCTTTCGCCTTCCAACCACACCGCGGAGTCGCAATTGATTCGCTGGTTCAACTCACCCCTGGAAGATACCTGACCACGCCAGGTCTCTGGATCGGACTGGCATTCGCTGGTGCATTTGTGGCCATAGCGGTGCGGCAACGCCGGTATCGAGGACCGATCTGATTCACTCCGCAGGCTTAACTCAACCCCCACATAGATTCATGCATCCAACCAAGAAAGCCGGCCGTATCGCCGGCGCCATCTACGCATCAATGGTGTTCGTTGGGCCGTTCAGCCTGATCTACGTGCCTAACAAATTGATCGTCCGCGGCGATGCCACGGCGACAGCGGCGAATATACTAAATCATGAGAGTATGTTTCGGCTTTGGATCATCGGCGATCTTTGGATGCCGGTAATCTTCATCTGCCTGGGGGTCGCGCTTTACAATTTGCTTAGCGGTGTCAGCAAGCCTTGGGCGCTACTGATGCTCAGCTTCGTCCTCGTTTCCGCTGCTGCCGGTTTTCTGGATGCGTTGAACAATATCGCCGCCGATCTTCTATTTCGCGGCGCGGACTTCTTGAGTGTTATCGATAAAACGCAGCGCGACGCGCTCGGCATGCTCTTTATCCGGTTGCACAGCAAGGGCATCTTCATGAACGAACTCTTCTGGGGTCTGTGGCTCTTTCCGTTTGGCCTACTTGTCTATCGCTCCGGATTTTTACCGCGCTGGATCGGAGTCTGGCTCATGATCAACTGTTTCGGTTACGTGATTCTCAGCCCCATCGGTTTGTTCTTTCCAGCCTACTACGGCACTGCATTTAAACTCGCGCAGCCGGTCTTGTTCGGCGAACTCGCGATCATGCTCTGGCTTCTAATCAAAGGCGCCAGGGTACCATCAGTCGCAGCCGTCACAGCACAAATGAAGACCGCATGAATAAAATCGACAATTCGCAACGCGTGGCTGCAAAAGTCGCGGGGATCAGCGGCCTGCTTGCAGTCGTGATCGTCATATTCGGAAACTACGCCTTGCTCGGGCCACTGGTCGTCCCAGGTAAAGCGGCCGAGACAGCGCGGAACATCATGGCGCACGAAACGCAATTTCGCGTCGCCCTCACTTGCTTCCTTGCTTACAGCGCAATTGTTGTGGTGCTCCTTGCAGCGTTCTACGTAATTCTTAAACCAGTAAATGAAGGGCTTGCCTTGGTTGGAGGATTGTTCCGTCTGGTCTTCGCCATAATGTGGCTTCTTAGCACGCTCAACATGCTTGGCGCGCTACGACTCGTGGGTGATGCTAGTTATCTGCAAGCCTTCGAAGCAGACCGATTACAGGTGCTGGCCAGGCTAAACATCGCCGCCAGTTTCGATGATTACTACGTTGGCCTTCCGTTTTTCGGATTAGCCGCGACTGTTTGCGCCTGGTTGTGGCTCAAATCGAGATATATCCCAAAAGGATTGGCTGTCTTCGGCGTCGTGTCGTCGGCATGGTGCGTGATTTGCGCTTTTGTTTTCCTCGTTTTTCCCGGATTCGCCAAGCCGGTTGATCCGTATTGGTTCGATTCGCCGATGGCCATCTTCGAACTGATCTTGAGCGTCTGGTTGTTATCTAAAGGGATCCGAACACTAAATCCTGGGGAAGCGGACCATATTGCCAAGAGTGCGAGGAAATCCGTTTCGCTGCGCTTACCCGTGTTTCTTTAGCTCTATGAAGCTAAAGCGCATCTTGAAATGGACTGCAGTCATTATCCTACTCGCAGTGATCCTATGGGGTTTCACCGCCTATTGGACGTCGACGAATGACTGCAATCGCAACGCTGCTACTCCAACTGATCCTATGAAAGCTGTACGTTATTGTGAATACGGCTCGCCGGATGTCGTCAAGCTCGAGAGAGTTGAAAAGCCGGTCCCGAATGATAACCAGGTCTTGATCAAAGTCCGGGCGTCTTCACTCAATGCGTTTGATGCGTACGTGATCCGCGATTCGTGGCTGGGTCGCTTGATCTTCGGGTTGCGCAAACCAAGAGACACGCGCCTTGGGCAGGACGTTGCCGGCCAGGTGGAAGCCGTCGGCAAAAACGTGACGCAATTCAAACCGGGTGACGAAGTATTTGGCATCTCTCGCGGCGCTCTGGCCGAGTACGCATGCACTCCCGAGCGAGCATTGGCCGCCAAGCCGCCGAACGTCTCGTTTGAGCAAGCCGCCTCTCTCCCGTTAGCCGGACTTACTGCGCTGCAGGGCCTGCGCGAGGGAAAGATCCAGGCCGGGCAGAAGGTGTTGATCAACGGCGCGACCGGCGGTGTGGGAACGTTTGCCGTGCAAATCGCCAAATCTCTTGGCGCAGAGGTCACGGCTGTTTGCAGCACACGGAATGTCGATCTTGTCCGATCAATTGGCGCTGACCACGTCATCGATTACACAAAAGAGGATTTCACCAAGAGCGACCAGCGTTACGACGTGATCTTCGATAACGTTTGCAACCATTCCTTCGCAGAACGCCGTCACGTGTTAAATCCCAAAGGCATCTGCGTTTTGGCCGGCATGGGCGGAGCCGGGGTAAAAGGAAGCGAGGCCATCGGACGCATCGCTAATAATATTTTCACAGCGCGCGCATTGTCATCATTCACCGATCAAAAGTTCGCCCAGTACCGTACCAAATCCAGCAAACAGGATCTCATCCTCCTGGCCGACCTCACCCGGACGGGAAGGGTAACGCCGGTCATCGATCGGCGTTACGAATTAGGCGAAGCTCCTGAAGCTCTTCGCTACCTCAATGAAGGACATGCTCGAGGGAAGGTAATAATTACCGCGAACTAGCAAGAAAGAAAGACTGTATGAACCTAATTAAGAAAGCAGCCCGAATCGCAACAGGAGTTTACCTGGCCCCATTACTGATTGTGGGTCAGCTCTTCGGCTCGACCTTGCAGGAACAAAACAAAGCCACGGCGAAGCGCGCATTTGAAGAAATCCTAAGTCGTGGACGGTACGAACTCGCTGAACAACTTTACGCCAAGGATTTCGTCAACCACGGCCTCCATTCTAACGCCAGCTTGGAGGAAGACCAAACTGCACTGAAAGGGTGGCATGCCGCATTTCCCGACGTTGTCATCGTGCCTGAGAAATTGATCGCCGAAGACGACTTGGTCGCGATCTACTGGATTGCGCGCGGTACTAATACCGGGACAGGTAATGGCCTCCCCGCGACAGGCAAAAAGGCCGAACTGGCTGGGATTACGATTTGGCGGATCGTCGACGGCAAAATCAAAGAGGAATGGTCGGCATTTGATCAACTTTCAATGATGCGACAGCTCGGATTGATCCCAGTCGATAGGTAACCCGTGTTAGCTATTAGGTAATGCGTCAACAAAAAAGAGGAAGGACTAGTTATGAACGATGAAACACAACCAAACCCCCGACGTAAGCGATGGAAGCGCATACTAATGTGGACTGTAGGCCTAATTCTGATCGCCTTGCTAGCCTGCTTTGAGATCGCCTACTGGACATCGACCAATGACTGCAAGCTCTACTCCGCTGCTCCCACCAATCCTATGAAAGCAATTGTGTATTGCGACTATGGTGTGCCGAACCTTAAGTTTCAGGAGATCGAAAAGCCCACTCCCGCGGACGATCAACTCCTTGTAAAAGTTCGTGCTGCTTCGGTGAATCCACTCGACTGGCACTACGTCGAAGGCACGCCGTACATGATGCGTGCACTGGGCGTTGGGTTGCGAAAGCCTAAAGACACTCGGCTCGGCGTTGATTTTGCCGGCAGCGTGGAAGCAGTTGGGAAGAATGTAACGAAATTTAAGGTGGGTGATGAGGTGTTTGGCGGGCGAACGGGGGCTTTCGCTGAATATGTGTGCGTACGCGAGCCCCGGGCAGTGGCTTCGAAGCCGGCAAATATCACGTTTGAGCAAGCCGCGTCGGTCCCGATCGCGGCGATCACGGCATTACAAGGTGTTCGCGATAAAGGAAAGGTTCAGCCTGGGCAGAAGGTCTTGATCAACGGCGCGTCCGGAGGTGTGGGAACATTCGCAGTACAGATCGCGAAGTCGTTCGGCGCGGATGTCACCGGCGTCTGCAGCACCAGGAACCTCGACATGGTCAGATCCTTAGGCGCAGATCACGTGATCGATTACACGAAAGAGGATTTCACGAAGGGCTCGGAACGTTACGACGTGATTATCGATAACGTCGCGAATCATCCGTTGTTAGAATCCAGACGCGCCTTAAAGCCAAACGGGATTTACGTCTTGATCGGCGGCGGCAGTGCAAACGAACAAGGTTTGATCGGACCTTTGATCAATCCGATCAAGGCAATGTTGTTATCCCCGTTTGTAAGCCAAAAAATGGGTATGTTGCTGGCCGACCTAAACCACAACGATTTGGCCGTGCTGGCCGATCTCATGCAATCGGGGAAGATGAAACCGGTCATCGATCGCACTTACAAGTTGAGCGATTTGCCTGATGCGATCCGTTACCTGGAACAAGGCCACGCTCGAGGCAAAGTAGTAATAACTGTAGACTAATAACAGAGACTATCTAATTAATCCAGAGAACAGCCTCAGGACAGGCTGTCTCCATTTGTCGTCGATGGAGCCGGGCCGATTTGGCTCGGCAAAACAGCTATCTACAAGACGCTTTCTAAGACCCGTGAAGATCGTGGAAAAAGTCCAGAAAGAAGGACGACGGATACCTAACTTACAGGCTGCCTATCCCGGCGTTACATTCGGAAGCGAGAGCGAATAGGGATCCGCTAACACTAATCTGCTGACGGGATGAGCGAGCTGATATCAATGGTGAAAGAAAAAAAGGACGACATAAAACGTCAACGCATCGAACGAGGCATGGAGGAGAAGTTCTCGAAATTGCCAAGCAAGGAGTTACCCACTCGCTAAAGCCAGCGCTACCATCGGGGCAAAGTCGCAGGCTGCCAGGAGCCCGACATGATCGCCGTCTTTCTCACCGCAATAATCGTTCTCGGTCTGCCGACGCTTTATTTCGCATGGCGCAGCCGTGAGTTTCGCAAATTTTTGGCGGGCGCGTTCTTTGTCAGCGCAGGAATTCAATTCTATCTCTACCTTGTCAAGGTATTGGTGCCGCTGCTGGGCACAAATCTTGTCTTTACGCCTGAAATCAGCGGGGTGCGCTCTATTGTCCATTTCATCTTGTTTGGGCTTTGCCTTTACTTTGGTTTTATCAAAAGGCCGAAGGCTTCAGACAGGCACCGAAAGAATTTATATGTCTAATCCAGCAGAAGGATATGAAAGTTACATGGTGCCCACCCTCTTTGGTCCGTGCGCCACAAAACTTATTGACGTCGCGGACCCGCGACCGGGCGAGCGCGTTCTGGACGTGGGCTGTGGCACGGGGATCGTTGCTCGACAGGTTGCACCGCGCGTGGAAGCGACCGGCAAAGTCACAGGCCTTGATGTCAGCCCGAACATGCTTGCTGTGGCCAGGGCGACTGCGACCCGGGAAGGGCTGACAATCGAATGGCGAGAAGGGAATGCGGAACGACTTCCTTTCCCGGACATCAGCTTTGATCTCGTGCTATGCCAGTTCGCGTTGATGTTCGTTACTAACAAGGCGGCTGCTTTAGCCGAAATGCGTCGAGTCTTATCCGAAAGCGGCCGTATTTTTGTCAGCGTTTGGGAAAGCCTTGATCGACACCCGTTTTACCAAACTCTCCATAAAGTCATTCAGCAGCGTCTGGGGATGTCGGCGCTGCAGGACATCTTTGCACTTTGCAGTGCAGACGAACTACGCGCACTGGCCGGTGGGGCTGGATTTCGCCGAGTAGAGATTAAGCCCTTTTCACTAAGGGCGCGTTTTCCAAATCCGGATGCCTTTATTGCTGGAGAAATCGCGGTAGATACGGCTGCCATTCCTTCGATGCAGCATCTGGACTCTCGGGCTCAGAAAGCAATCGTCGCAGCCATAACCGCCGACATGCAATCGCCTCTCAAAGAGGTAACACACGACAATCATGTGGTGATACCGTTCCATGGACACACCGTGAAAGCATGGCCGTGACATTTGAATCTCACAAATGGCAGGCCGGGCCGTGATGCACAGTACATGACTAGTGCCACCCATCTCAGGATTGTGTTCCTTCCTGCGCTCTTTCTGGCGGTGTTTTTGCCGAGTTTGATCTCTGGCAAGCGGATTGCTCCAGCAGCGGTCGAGCCTGTCATTCATGAAGGCGTGCGCTACTTCGTGCCGAACGATGATGGTCGTCGTGCCTACATCGAAGCGTGGGATGTTCGGACTAACAAGAAGCTCTGGGATTTGACGGTCTTTACAAACCGTATTGATCCAGAGCTGGAGGAAGACATTCAGTGGGTTTTTATTAGCCAACTGAGTTTTCGCGATGGCACTCTTATCGTGACATCCGAGCGCGGCAGGACCTACCAGATTGATCTACGGACGAAAGCGATTACCCAGTCCAAAGCCGCATGGTCTGCAGTTCCGGATGCGACCGCACATTCACCCGACATTCGCGAGGTGATTAATAGAGCCATCGCAAGCCAACCGCTCGCCAAGAAGTACGAGCTCTCCCATCGCATAAATCCCTTCTACCTGCGCGGAGATTTCAACGGCGACGGCAAAATTGATATAGCTGCTTTAGTGAAGCAACAGTCGACCGGGAAGGTTGGGATTGCGATCATTCATGGTGCGACCGACAAGGTAACTGTTCTCGCCGCGGGGACTGCCATCGGCAATGGCGGTGATGACTTCGAATGGGTGGATTCCTGGGAGATTTATTCCAGGGACCGAATGGATAGTGGAACAAGTGTGGCGAAGCTCCGTGGCGACGCGCTTGTTGTGAGCAAGAGCGAGGCGGCCAGCGCGCTGATCTACTGGAACGGAAAACGCTACGTTTGGCTTCAACAGGGCGATTAGCAGCGACGAGCGCGTTATTCCAGGCTCAGGTTTTCCCAATGGATCTGAATCGCGTTCCAGGCTGTTCCACAAAAATTCAGCTCGTCGTATTGATAGTTGAAAGCCACGTTACCCAGGGCATCGAGACCAACGATGCCGGTATAGATATAAGGGCCGGCAAGGGTGTAATCGATGAGGTAGTTATCCGGCGCATCCTCATAGACGCTACTGCAGAACGGGCTATACACACTCGGGTCAGGGTAATAGTGCCAGGTCTCAGTCGCCTGAAAAGCACCGAGATCGATCTGATATTTGCGAGGGGCGCTGTAGGTGCGTGTTTCTCCCGGAGGTTGCTGGTAATTGCTGCCTGCTCCGTCATCGAACAGGAGCAATTGATCGCCCGGCATGGACACAGCATGCTGGCCGATCGGCGGCAATGTGTTCGGAGCCAGAGTAAGGCAGAATTGACGCAGCGATGGGAACTCATACCAGTGCTTTGTCGGATCACCCAGAATCCACTTAATGTTTCCGAAGTCGTAGTCGACCGCGATGACAAAGTTTTCCCGGCTGGAAACGATCAATGAGTTATCAGAGCTGCGGTAGGCACAGGCGTTGTTGTGAAACCAATCGATTGGGGCGGGATGGACGAATTGCCTTGGATCATCCCCACCGGCAATCATTGCGGCGCTGATGATGTCCGCCAGGTTCCAGATCCGGAGCACATTGCCGGCAGCGTCGACCTCCAGATTGACGCTCTCAGTCTCGTCGACGGTATCGACATCGAGGATCATTCCTTCCCGGCCCGGGTCAATATTATGGTGGAAACCGGTGACACCAATCCCACTGTAATCAGCCACAGGCGTCGTCACGCCATCGAACTCAGTGCGAAGAAGGGAGGTGCCAGACGTAACGTAAAATGCATTGTCGAAAAAAATAGAGTTTTGGGCCCCGACTCCTGCTGTGCCGATCCAGCGGATTTCAGCGTCACTGTCGATAATGATAGGCGTAATAGGATCAGCATAGTTTTTCAAGAGGATAAAGTCATAGCTTAGGCTGGTGCCTGGTAACCGTGGCTGAATGACGGTTGGATTCGAGTAGGTGCCTCCGTCATAGGCAGGCGTCGTGATGCTGATGGGAAGTCTTTGGATCCGGTGAAATCGTCCGCTGAAGCCCAGGTTGATCACAACGCGATTCAGGCGACCAGCGTAGAGACCGAAGACCGGGACGGTGACTTTGCCAGTTTGGGGATCGAAATAACCCCGCGCTTCCAAGTGAGATCGTGAGTAACGGACCCTGATTGGACGCGTGGCCGACTCGGTCTTTGGCAGAATAATGAACTGGGCGAACTCGAAACCTGCGACGTCGCTGACGCTCGTGCGGACGAAACGGATGAATGGCGTCGGGCCGTCGGACACTTGAATATTTCGAACGACCTGCCCGGGTTGGGCTGCAATTGAGAGCACGGACAGGAGAGCGGTTACCGGAGTAATCAATCGTGCGTTTATAGCCGCCTTTTTGTCGGACAGCACGCGAAAAGTCAAACTCATTCAGCAATAATCCGTGTTGAACGACTAAGAGAGTAATCAACATAAGACAGTCAGCGTGCTAATCCATTAGGCCGACAAACGCCGCATCTGGTCACAACAAGGCTAGTCAGAAGGGCTAGCGTAGAGCTTTGGGCAGTTCAACGCGTAATCAAGACGTAACCTGTCCCCTGCTCTTTCCTTCGCTCGCTCAATTTCAACTGAGAGGGAGTAGCGCCTCGAAGCTGGGGCATAAGGCTTCTAGCCTTCTCGGTAGAGGCTACAAGCGCGCCGAGATTTCCAGCGTTCCATTCTGCGACCGCCCGATCTGGCTCGATGTAACGCATTTTTTGCAAATAGAGCAGGAGCCCTTCGTCCTTGGAAGAAACGATTTCATAACGCCAGTGACGCGTTTCTACTTCGCGACGAACGTCCCGCCCGAAGACAGCCAGCGCGTCACGATGATCGCGATAGCCGGTAATTACCTTCCAGGTTATGTAGCCGCCAGTAAACAAGATCGCAAGGATTAGGGCACCAGCGGTCCATCGATAGATATGCGTCGCACAATTTTTCGTAGCCACCGGCCTCCCTACCTCGCCGTAGCCTGGCGAAGGCGGATGGCTGGTCAGATCCGAATCGACGCCCGTTGGAACACGCGAGCCGTGGCTACAAGACCATCGGCTCCCGATCTGTGCCGCCAAAAGCAGACAAAGTGGTGGGACAACCGGAAAGATTCTATCGACGCGTTTGGACGGAATTAGTGACATCACGATCAAGCCGCCGAGAACCCAGCAAACCAGCCAGACAGTATCCGGCGACATCTCGCGAAATGCCGTCCCGATTCTCCATCGGCGCGACGCCAGATCGAAAATTGCAATCGCGATGAGGAGGATGCTCCACGGAGCAAATTTGTGAAGCAGATGCGGCAGATAAAAATAAAGCGGCTGTGGTCGATGAATTGTTTCGCCAAAACGGCCCAAAAATTCGCGCATAACCACTTCATTAAAGAAGCCGGGCTGAAACAAGATGCCGCCACTAACCCATAACAAAAAAACAGCCAGCGAAGCGATCCATGGCCACCAGCCAGACCAGGCACTCGCACTCATTTGCGATCGTGGATGCTCGCCGGCCTCGACTGCAACCTCGCTGTGGCGGGAGGCGTGTCGCCTACGCCACAACTCAAACAGTAGAATGCCGGGAAGCAAAAAGGCGTAAACAATCGGGCCTTTGATTAACATTGAGACTGTTAGTAGCGCGAAGAGGTAAACTCGATTGTGCAGGGTCCATTCGTGATGCTCGTGGATTTTTTGCCAGATCAGGAGGCCAATAAGAAAGATCACAAAGGCTAATGGCATATCCGTGCGCACGAGTGTCGCCAAGCGCGGACTCAGCAGATTTAATCCAAAGGCACCTAATGCCACGAGACCCGCAATTGATCCATACGCCGAGCTGGCAACGCGAAACAACAACATCGCCAACGCAATCGCAGCCAACAGCGATGGCAGCCGCCAAGCCACCTCCCATGACCTGGTTATTCCAAAGAGACCAGCCGAAATCCATCCCACCAATGGCGGCTTGGTTGCCACGCGTTCATGTGGAGTCTGCTGATAGAACCAGTGACCTTCCTTGATCATCTCAAAGGAAGTGAA
>DASSFL010000147.1:0-1033 GCA_035694525.1 Candidatus Udaeobacter sp.
GTGGCTAATACCGAATAATGCAGCGGCACCTAATGGTGACAGTTGTTAAAGCGGGGGATCGCAAGACCTCGCGTCTGAAGAGGAGCCTGCGGCAGATTAGCTAGTTGGTAAGGTAACGGCTTACCAAGGCGATGATCTGTAGCCGGCCTGAGAGGGCGGTCGGCCACACTGACACTGACATACGGGTCAGACTCCTACGGGAGGCAGCAGTCGGGAATTTTGGGCAATGGGCGAAAGCCTGACCCAGCAACGCCGCGTGAAGGATGAAATCCCTCGGGATGTAAACTTCGCAAGAACGGGAAGAATAAGTAAGGGTTAATATCTCTTACGATGACGGTACTGTTTGTAAGCTCCGGCTAACTCCGTGCCAGCAGCCGCGGTAATACGGGGGGAGCAAGCGTTGTTCGGATTTACTGGGCGTAAAGGGCGGGTAGGCGGCCACTGCAAGTCGGTTGTGAAATCTCCGGGCTTAACCCGGAAAGGTCAATCGATACTGCAGGGCTAGAGTGCAGAAGGGGCAACTGGAATTCTCGGTGTAGCGGTGAAATGCGTAGATATCGAGAGGAACACCTGCGGCGAAGGCGGGTTGCTGGGCTGACACTGACGCTGAAGCGCGAAAGCTAGGGGGGCGAACGGGATTAGATACCCCGGTAGTCCTAGCCTTAAACGATGAATGCTTGGTGTCTGGGGTTTTATAGTCCCCGGGTGCCGTCGCTAACGCTTTAAGCATTCCGCCTGGGGAGTACGGTCGCAAGACTGAAACTCAAAGGAATTGACGGGGACCCGCACAAGCGGTGGAGCATGTGGTTTAATTCGACGCAACGCGAAGAACCTTACCTGGGCTAGAATGCCTCTGACAACCCTAGAGATAGGGCCTTCTGGGTAAAACCAGACAGAGTGCAAGGTGCTGCATGGCTGTCGTCAGCTCGTGTCGTGAGATGTTGGGTTAAGTCCCGCAACGAGCGCAACCCTTATCAATAGTTGCCAGCGGTTCGGCCGGGCACTCTATTGAGACTGCCGTTGACAAAACGGA
>DASSFL010000148.1:0-14928 GCA_035694525.1 Candidatus Udaeobacter sp.
TGGTGGACGATCATCATGACACTTGCATCGGCATGAAACGGATGCTGGAGCGCCGTGGTTACGAAATTACGGTAGCGCATTCCGCTGACCAGGCCGTGGAGAAAGTGCGTACACAGGATTTCGACCTGCTCATCAGCGACATCGGATTGCCGGACCGCAGCGGTTACGAACTAATGCGTGAAGTGCGTCTTAACAAAGACTTGCCCGGAATCGCACTTAGCGGCTTTGGAACAGAACAAGACGTAAACCAAGCTAGAGCGGCAGGATTCTCCGAGCATCTCACCAAGCCGATCAATTTTGAGCGCTTGGAAAAGACGATTCAGAATCTGCTCTCTTAGCGCTTCTCTTGAACTGAAGCCCCTGGCGTTTCTCCTATTCGCCGTTCGGTGCGGTCGTTTCCGTCTTAGTCGTGCGCTCTGCCGCTTCCTTTAATTCCCGCGAAAGCTTCTCAACGCGCTGACGCATAATCTTGCCAGCTTTGAATTTCACCGTGGCGCGCGGCGGAATAACAAAACTGCTACCGGGCTGATTTGGGTTTCGACCGACGCGCGGCTTGGTCAGACGCGGCTGAAAAACGCCAAAATTGCGCAGTTCAACCGGGATATTGTTAGCGAGACTGTCGGTAATTTTATCAAGCGTCCGCTGGACTACGTCGAAGACTTGATGCTGGACCATACCGGTTTGGTTGCTAATGGCGACGACGATGTCGCGCTTGGTTAACTTTGCCATATCTATAGTAGTATTCGTTCCGTGTTGCTCTTGTGGTGGCTCAATGAAGCACAAAAACGCGATTTTTAAAACCCGGTAAGGTCTTCGACCAGAAGGCCAAAACCGTCTTGGAAGAACGCGTGCATGCGTCATCACGATGCTCAACCCGCGTCGGATATTTTAACACTTTAGCAAATCACCCGCCTCCGCCGGGGCTGCGGCGAGGCAGCCGCGGACCGGTCCAAGTCCCGCGCGGCGTTGGAGCAGGATAATAGTCCGGCGCCGTCTCGTGGGCGGTGCGGAAGTGCACTTTAGCCACCGCGCGTAGTGCATCTGGCCCGTTCATTTCTACGAGTTTTTTGGCGCTTTCTTTCACCCCCGCCGACACTCCCCGGTCCAACTGCAAACCGATCTCCTTCCCTTTACGCTCCAGCCAATTAATGAACGCCTCTCGCGCGAGGATCGATGCGGCCGCCACCGCGATATCTGATTCTGCTTTTGGCCGCTGCTCGATGTTGATCCTTCTCCCGTGACGCAACAACGATTGCTCCACCACACGCGCGTCCGCAAATTGATCCGACAGCGCTCTTGGGCAGTCCGGCTTTTTTGCTAGCAAATTCTCAATCACCCGCGCGTGCCCCCAGCCAAGCAGTTTGTTTAAATTCCCAAATTTCTCATAGAGCTCGTTGTACTTCGTCGGCCCAATCAAAACGGTTTCCACGAGGCCGAGTGAACTTTTTCGGATCGTGTCTGCCAAAGCGCGAATCCGCGCATCCGAGCTGATCCGTTTGCTATCCACCACACCGGCGTCGAGAAGTTTGCGCGCGATCCCCTGGTCGACGTACGCGCCCGCGATCACCAGCGGGCCGAAAAAATCCCCTTTACCGCTTTCGTCCACACCAAAGTGCGGCTGGAACATTTCCGGCGAATGCACTTCTTCGTAGCCCAGCTTCGCTTCGCCGAGAATCTTCGGCTCCAGCTCAAACTGCACGAATTCCTCCACGCCTTTTCCCTGCACGAGCACCTTTGGTCCTTTCTCGTAAACCGCCACGCTCAATTTGTTCTTCTGCCCGAAAAAAATCGTCCATTCCTTCGGCGCGAACGTGAAGCCAAGCTCTTCGAGCACAGCCCGCAGTTTTGCCACCTGATCGTTAGTGAGCGGATGTGTATACGAATTCATTCACAGAAAACGTCCAACGCTGAATGCTCAACGTCCAACACTCAACCGTTTTGTCATTCCGGGCGAAGCGAGGAATCTCTGGAACATTTAGAGATGTCTCGACTTCGCTCGACATGACAAGTTAGAAGCCTGTCGTGCGAAGTGTGAGTTCAATTGGAAACATCCGCGCTTTTCGCCGCTTTCTTTTCCGCTGGTTTCGCCGTCATGGCCGGAATCTGCCCTGGCGCAAGACCCGCGATCCTTACGCCATTCTCGTGTCCGAATTCATGCTCCAGCAAACTCAGGTCGCCACGGTAATTCCTTATTATAATAAATGGCTCCGCCGATTTCCTGATTTCGCTTCAGTTTCGTGCGCTTCGCAAAACGATGTCCTCCACGCGTGGCAGGGGCTCGGCTATTACAACCGGGCGCGAAACCTTCGTGCCGCCGCCAGCATTGTCCAGGATCGGCACCGCGGAACCTTGCCCGGCGATGTCCCTGCGATTCGCAAATTGCCGGGCGTTGGTCGCTATATCGCGAACGCAGTCGCAACCTTTGCTTTCAATCAACCAGCCCCAATCGTCGAAGCGAATAGCTCCCGTGTTCTGGCCCGATTGCTCGACATGCGCGCTCCGGTCGATTCCGCAATCGGCCGCGAAAAACTCTGGGCGTTTGCCGCGCAACTTGTCCCGAAGCGCAACGCGGCGCGTTTTAATTCCGCGCTTATCGATCTGGGTGCCCTTGTTTGCCTGCCGGATAAACCGAAATGCAGCGTCTGTCCGGTGAGGAAATTCTGCCGCGCAAAAAATCCCGGAGCGCTGCCCATCAAGAAATCCAAACCCCGCACAAAGCGACTCATCGAAAGACACGCATTTGTCGTTAGTAACGGCAGGGTCCTGCTCGAGCAATCATCCTCACGCTGGCGTGGCATGTGGATTTTGCCGCGGTTCGAAACAGGAGCTTCTGACCAGCCGCTCTACAGGTCTACGTTTCCGTTCACCCATCATCGGATTGCGTTCGTGGTGTACCGTCGTGCAACGCCAAACAGAGTTTCCCCGACGCAGCACTGGTTTGAATCCATCGACGACATCGCGATGCCATCCCCTCATCGGCGCGCAGCACAAGCCCTCCTTAGCGCAACACAAGTAGCACCGTCACGCCGGCGACAGTCGTCAAAATCGTAATCGGAATTCCAAAACGCGCGTAATCCCAAAAACCGACCTGGATATGATCGCGCGCTGATTCCACCACGATCATGTTCGCGACCGAGCCGATGATTGTCAGATTGCCGGCAAACGTCGTCGCAAGCGCAAGCACTTTCCACATCAAAACCGGCTCCGTAAATCGCGCGATCCAATTTCCCGCCACCAACACGAACGGCACGTTTGAAAAAACGTTCGATCCCACTACGGAAAACCAGGTGAGGTTCCAGGCTTGCGCCGGCGTGCTTGATCCAAAGATCGGATGCAACCGCGAGTGAATCGCCTCTGGCAGGCCGGTATCACTTAAGCCGTCGACCACAACGAATAGCGCTGCGAAAAAAAGGAGCAAATGCCAATCGACCAGCTTGAGCACATCGTGCGTGTCGCGCCGCGCGAGCACCATCACAAGTGCCGCACCGGCCATCGCTGTCCACGCCAGGTTCAGGCCGGCCAGGAAACCGGCAAAGATCGACACCAACACAACGCAAACAAGCACGAACAAACTGCGCTCGAGCTTTGGAACTGCGTGTTCGGTACGATCAATTGCTGTTTTCCGTAACATCTTTCGAAAACCAAAACGCAAAATGAAAAAATTAATCGCCAGCCCAACAAGAGCCGCCGGCAGGAGTGCGCGCGAAAATTCCGAAAACGGAATGCTTGAGAAATGTCCGATGATCATGTTTTGCGGGTTGCCTACCAGCGTGGCCACACTGCCGACGTTTGCGCTCGTCGCGAGCGCGATGAGAAATGGAAGCAGCGGCAGCTTCCCGCGGCGGATAACGGTCACCACAAGCGGTGTGAGCATCAGGCAAATCGTATCGTTTACCAGCAGGGCTGAGAGAATTCCCGACGTAAGGGTGATGTACAGTAAAAGGCGCTCCGGAGTTCCCGAGAAATTCAGCACCAGTTCCGCGGCCCATTCGAAAAAATGCGCGAGATAAAGATAGGCCGAGATAAGCATCATACCCAGCAGCAATACCAGCGTATCGCAGTTGATTGCGCGATATGCCCGCTCCGGAGTCATAACACCGGTGGCAACCATCAGCACCGCGCCCAACAACGCGGCAGCGGGACGATTCAACGGCAGAACCTTGAGTTGGCGGCCGCTGATGAGAACGTAGGTGATCACGAAGATGGCGCTCGCAACCAGCTCCCGCTGCCAGTGGTTCACACGCCTGCATAATGGATCCCAGGCTGTCTTTCAACGGCGCTATGTTCGTTTCGCTTTCAACCAACGTTGGACATTGAACGTTGAACGTTTCTCTGCGATAACCTTTCGCATCGAGCTATGAGAAGCATGACTGGGTACGGCCGGGCTGAAGTGGTCTATGCCGGGAAAAAATTTAGCGTGGAACTCAATTCGGTGAACCGAAAGCAGAGCGACATCGTAATTAATCTTCCGCGGGACCTCACCGAGCTCGAACCGCGCATTCGCCAGACGATCAATGAAAATATCTCGCGCGGCCGAACGAATGCCACGGTCACCCTTCACAGCGGCCCAAACGGCTCACGCAACCTGGCGCTCGACACTGAATTGGCCCGCTCCTATCACGAAGCGATGCGTGCGTTGCAAAAGGAGTTGAATTCTCCCGGCGAGATTACGATCAGCACAATCCTGCAAGCCCCGGGAGTGATGCGCTTTCCTGAACAGGCGCTCGACGCTGAGGAAGCATGGCCGGCCATCGATCGCGCTCTGCGCGGTGCCCTGGCCGATTTAATCAAAATGCGCGAACGCGAGGGAAAACATCTGGCCAAAGACTTGATCCATCGCCTCAAAGCAATTCGCAAAAAGCTCAAGGAAATCCACACGTTCCATCCTGATGTGGTCAAGAGATATCGCGCCGTACTTATCGATCGCATCCAGAAGGCTGGTTTACCCATTGCCAGTGACGATGAACGTTTGTTAAAGGAGATATCGTTCTTTGCTGATCGCGCAGACGTGTCGGAGGAACTGACGCGTCTGGAAAGTCATCTCACCCAATTTGCGCACCATCTGCGCAGCAAGGAACCAGTCGGGCGCACACTAGAATTCATCACCCAGGAAATGTTTCGAGAACTCAACACGCTCGGCGCAAAAGCAAATGATGCTGCAATTTCTCAGCGCGTCATCGCTTGCAAGGCGGAGCTGGAGAAGATTCGCGAGCAAGCCCAAAATCTTGAGTAAAAAATTCAGCCGGCGCGGGATTCTTTTTGTGGTTTCTGCTCCATCGGGCGCGGGTAAAACGACACTCGTGGAAAGAATTCGGCGAACCCCCAATCTTTTTTATTCCGTTTCCTGCACAACCCGGGTGCCGCGGGCCGGCGAAATTGACGGCCAGGATTATCAATTTCTTTCCGATGCAGATTTCCGGGAGCGAATCGAGAAAGGGGATTTTCTGGAACACGCGCAAGTGCATAGAGACCATTACGGCACATTGCGGGAACCGGTGGTGACGAATCTAAAAAGCGGAAAGGATGTTTTGATCGACATCGATACGCAAGGCGCTGCTGTTATCCGTAACTGCGGCGATCCGGTGATCCGAGATGCTTTGGCCGACGTTTTCATCATGCCCCCCGATCTTGAGGAATTGCGGAAACGCTTGCTAAAGCGTGGAACGGAAACCACGGAGCAAATCGATTCGCGTCTGGCCACAGCCGCCCGGGAGATGGAACACTGGCGCGACTACCGTTATACTATTATCAGTGGATCGGTGGAGGAAGATTTGCAGAGGTTCCGGCAAATCATGGAGGCAGAAAGTTATTTGAGCCGGCGTTTGATCGAGAAATGATTGCAGAAGGCAGAGACTCCAAAAGGAAACGCGACAAGGCGAGCGGGCGAAAGGTTGTACGCATTCGGCCTGGCACGAAATCGGTCGTGCTCGGAGTAACGGGGTCGATTGCTGCGTACAAGTCGGCTGAGCTCGCCAGTTTGCTGGTTAAACAAGGCCACGAAGTTTTTGTCGTCATGACACGCGATGCGACTGAATTTATTTCTCCGCTCACGTTGCAGACGCTTTCAAAAAATCCTGTGACAACCAGCTTCTTTGACGAGAAGGAAAGCTGGCGGCCCGGGCACATCGAGCTCGCCGACCGCGCGAACCTGTTGGTGATCGCGCCGGCGACAGCGCACATCATCGCCGAACTCGCCCACGGTCTGGCCGATCATCCGCTTGCAGCCATCGCACTCGCAACGCGCGCTCCAATTCTGCTCGCGCCGGCGATGAATGGAAAAATGTGGGGGCATCCTGCTACGGTGGACAACGTGGAAAAATTGAAAGCGCGCGGCGTCGATTTTATCGGACCAGAAGAAGGAATGCTTGCCTGCGGCTACGAAGGCATTGGCAGACTTTGGAAAGTGAACGACATCGCGTTCCGTGCGGAGTTCCTGCTCGCTCGCCAGGATAATCTGATCGCGTGAGATTCCTTATCACGGCCGGGCCTACGCGCGAGCCAATCGATCCGGTTCGTTACATTTCGAATCGCTCATCCGGGAAAATGGGCTATGCCATCGCCGAAGCGGCGCTCGCAGAAGCGCACGAGATCATGCTGATTTCAGGTCCGGCGAATCTCCAGCCGCCGGACAATGCAAAGTTGATTTCTGTTTCGACCAGCGACGAAATGTTCGAAGCGGTCCACCGGTATGCAGACGAATGCGACATATGCGTGTTGTGCGCCGCCGTCGCCGATTACAAGCCGGTCAAAGTTTCGCCCACAAAAATTAAAAAGCGCGGCGCGAAGTTCTCGCTGGAACTAGTTCCCACGCGCGACATTCTCGATTCGTTAGGCCACAAACACGATCGGCAATTCGTTCTCGTGGGTTTCGCGGCGGAAACAGATCACGTGGAAGAAAACGCCGTCAAGAAACTGCGCGCAAAGAATTGCGACATCCTCGTCGCAAACGATGTAAGCAGCGCAGATTCAGGAATGGAGAGCGACGCGAACGAAGTGATAATTTTGTTTCGAAACGGCGAAAGAGAGAGAATTTCTCGGGCGCCAAAAAAAAATATCGCGCGCGAGCTCGTAAAAATATTTTCAAATTTCGCAACAAAAATGTTTGACAAAAAAAATGTGACGGTTAACTGAACTCGATTAAGTGAAGTCATTCCCAACTCTTCACAGAGCTCCGCGCGTGTTGCGGATGAAAGGGGGGAATTAGTCGATGGCGAAGAAAAAGAAAGCAGCAAAGAAAAAATCAGCGAAGAAAAAGAGGCACTAACGCCCCACGCCTGATCAACGGCTCCGAAGGCTTTCGGAGTCACAACCCTAACTTCAACCCGGGAGGAGAATTTATTTTCCTCCCGGTTTTTTCATGCGTTCGCCTGTCATGCCCAGTGTCGTCGCCCGCCAAGCCGTAGCTTCATGCGTAGGGCTGGAGGAATTCCTGATTGTGACTCTGGAAGAAAAATCGGGATGTCTCGACTTCACTCGACATGACAGAAGGCAAACGGATTTTTGCGGATGAGGAGTTGAGAGGTTGAGCCTCTGCGCGGAAACGCTATTCTGAATCGACTCAACTTCTCGACCTTTCAATGGGTCAACTTCGCGATGAAACATTACCTCGATGCGGCTGAAAAAGCTGCGCGCGCAGCCGGCAAGTTACTTCGGAAAAATTTCCGACGGCCACAACGGGTCAATGCCGTCGCCGCGCACGATATCAAGCTCGAGATCGACGTTCAGGCACAGGAGTTAATTAGCAGACTCCTTCTCAAAGAGTTTCCCAAGCACGCGCTTTACGGTGAAGAAGGAATCGTGGGTGATCAATCCAGCGAACACCAATGGATCGTCGATCCGCTGGATGGCACCGTGAATTATTTCTACGGCATTCCACATTTTTGCATCTCGATTGCATTGCGAGTCCGCAACGAGGTCATGGTTGGTGTTATCTACGACCCCATTCGTCGGGAGATATGGAAAGGACAAAAAGGCGAGATTCCAAAATTGAATGGCGATCCCTTCCACGTAAGCGATCGCGCAGATCTCGCTGAAGCCGTCGTCTCCATTGGGCTCGCCAAAACCGCCGAGACGATCAACACAAATTTCCCGTTGCTCCAGCAAATGATTCATCGCGTGCGCAAATGCCGGGTGCTCGGCAGCGCTGCGCTCGACCTGGCTTATGTCGCCTGCGGACGACTCGACGTTTACATTGAGCAGGGAATCAGCCTCTGGGACATCGCAGCCGGCTGGCTCCTGGTTGAAAACGCCGGTGGAACTGTCGATCTTCGCCCGCGCGAGGACATGAAAGATAAATACAGCATCATTGCGTCGAATGGCGTTATTAATCTTAAACTCTGATGGCCATGAATGTTCGATGCGGAATTGGCTACGATGTGCACCGCCTTGTTGAAGGACGGAAGCTGATCCTTGGCGGCGTCGAGATTGCGCACTCGCGCGGATTGGAAGGACATTCCGACGCAGACGTCTTGTCTCACGCCATCGCAGACGCATTGCTGGGCGCGATCGGCGCCGGCGATATCGGTCAACATTTCCCAAACACGGACGAATCAATTCGGGGCATCAACAGCATCGATATTTTGAAACACGTAAGCGAATTGCTTGCGGAAAAGAAAGCCCGCGTGCTCAACATCGATGCAACAATCATCGCCGAAGAACCGAAGATCGCGCCGCATGTTTCCGCGATGCGGAAGAACATTGCGAGTGCCATCGACGGTAGCGAATCCGAGGTAAGCATCAAAGCGACAACAAATGAAAAGCTCGGGCCGATCGGGCGCAGCGAAGGCATTGCCGCAATGGCGGTGGCTAGCGTTGAAGTGGTAGAGCGCGACCACCGGGCGCGCCGAAAAGGCGACTAATGGCGTTGCGCTTCTTTAATACTTACTCGCGCAAGATCGAAGAATTCGAGCCGCGCGATCCGGCAGCACGCGCAATCAGCATCTATACCTGTGGACCGACCGTTTACAGCCGCGCACACATCGGAAATTTTCGCGCCTACATCTTCGAAGATTTGCTTCAGCGCCACTTGGAACTGCGCGGTTACAAGGTGAATCGGGTGATGAACATCACCGACGTCGACGACAAGACGATCCGCGGCGCGCGCGAAGCCAAAGTGCCGCTGACGAAGTTCACCGAGCAATTCAAAAAGGCGTTCTTTCAAGACGCCGAAACATTGCGAATCAAACGCGCCAATGAATTCCCCGCTGCTACCGACCAGCCTTACATCGACCGGATGATCGAGATGATCCGCGAGCTCATCGCGCGCGGTCTCGCTTATCAAGCGGAGGACAAATCGGTTTATTTTCGTATCAACAAATTTCCTGATTACGGCAAGCTCGCGCACTTCGACCTCACGCAATTGCAATCAACGGGACGCGTGAAGCACGACGAATACGACAAGGAACACATCGGCGATTTTGCACTCTGGAAAGCGTGGGACGAAGAAGACGGCAATGTGAAATGGGATTCGCCATGGGGCCCAGGCCGGCCCGGCTGGCACATCGAATGCAGCGCGATGGCGACGGCGCTGTTAGGTGATCAAATCGATATTCATTGTGGTGGCGTCGATAACATTTTTCCGCATCACGAAGCGGAGATCGCCCAGAGCGAAGGCGTGACGGGAAAGAAATTCGTCCATTACTGGCTGCACTGTGCGCATTTGCTGGTCGATGGCCAGAAAATGTCGAAGTCGTTAGGCAACTTTTACACTGTCCCGGATGTTCTGGCGAAAGGTTACACCGGGCGCGAGCTTCGTTACGCGCTGTTACGCGTGCATTATCGGGTGCCGCTCAATTTTACCTGGGAGGGAATGAAAGAGGCGCGAGAGTCCTTAGCTCGGACTGACGAATGGCTCGGACGGTTGCGGGAAGCTACAGAAAAAGAAAACGTCCAACGCCCAACGTCCGACGCCAAACGTCCAACGCAGAAGTTTGAAGAAGCGCTCGATGATGACCTAAACATTTCCGCGGCGCTCGGATTCCTGTTCGAATCGATTCGCGAGACGAATCGCGCGATGGACGAAGACAAACTCGACCCTGCGTCTGCGAACGCTTGGCTCATTTGGTGGAAGCGGATCAACACTGTCCTAGATCTCGAACCCGAGACGAAGATTGCGGTTCCTGAACAAGTGGCGCAGCTAGCGAAGGAGCGCGAAAACGCGCGACACGAAAAAAATTGGAAGCGAAGCGACGAGCTGCGTGATCGAATTTCCGCGCTGGGCTGGGAAGTACGCGACACGAAAGACGGGCAAAAACTCACGCCGCATGCAACATCGTGATCAGGGGAGCGCAGGCTGCCAGCCTGTATCTCTCGGCAGCTTGCCGAGACAGGGAATCGGCGTCACTGCGAATTGCGTGTGTAACGATGTTGCCGCCAGGGCTGCCGGCAACTGCAGGCTGGCAGTCTGCGCTCCCCTGAATTTCCGCTCGCAACTCTGAGAGTGATTGATCATCTTGAGCACTGAAAATGTTTGCGCCCGCCGACTTTCTTGACCTCGAACACACGGCTCATCCGAAGTTGTTCGAAAACCAGAATTACGTCTGGGACGCGCTCAAACAAATCGCCAGTTACCTCCAATTTCGTTTGAAGCCTGCAATCCTCGGCGAGCTAATGGGCAAGCCATTTATCAGCAACCATGTTTTTATTGGCAGAGGAACGGTCGTCGAACAGGGCGCGGTGTTGAAAGGCCCGGCATGGATCGGCGACAACTGCCACATCCGCAGCGGCTGTTACGTTCGTGAAAACGTGATCGTCGGCAACGGCGTTGTGATGGGAAACTCCTGCGAATTCAAAAATTCCATCCTGTTCGATGAAGTGCAGGTGCCGCATTTCAATTACGTCGGTGATTCGATCATTGGTCGCCATGCGCATCTGGGCGCAGGCGTGATTCTCTCAAACGTAAAGCTCGACCACGCGGAAATCGCGGTCGTAACACCTGATGGCCACATTCCGACGGGCCTCAGAAAATTCGGCGCAATTGTTGGCGATAGAACCGAAATCGGCTGTAACGCAGTGATCAATCCGGGTTCAGTTATCGGTCGCGACTGCATGATTTATCCCAGTGTAAACTTTCGCGGTGTTCTCCCCCATGGCAGCGTGGTCAAGTTGCGACAAGAACTGCAGGTTGTTGAACAACGCGCAGGTTAAGCGCAATCGGGCTTCCAATCCGACGAAGTGCGGAACGCGGAAAGCAGGAGCGGATGGGGGGGGATTCGAACCCCCGGTGCCTTTCGGCACACACGCTTTCCAGGCGTGCACAATAGACCGCTCTGTCACCCATCCGTTAGAGCGACCTCAACTGTAGCGGCGGCCTGTACCGTAGCATCAGTATTCGCTACTCGGCGCTCACTCACAGAGCGCCGCTACAACTGCAAGCGCCGGAATAATTCATCGAGCGGCAATTGAATGCCGATGTAAAACTCGCCGAAGTCGGCGTACTCGGCGCTGACCGGATCGAAACGCATTTTGTAAACGATCGCCTTGATCTGGAATGTATCGCGCGCAAACAGCGTTACACCCCATTCCGCGTCGTCGAGGCCGGTCGAACCGGTGATGAGTTGTTTCACTTTGCCAGCGAACTCGCGGCCTACTGTCGCGTGTCCTTTCATCAGCTTGCGGCGCTCATCATACGGCAGCGCGTACCAATTCCGCTGTTCGCCGCGGCGTTTGCTCATGTTATAAAAGCAAACGACCGGCCAGTCGAGCAGCGTGGGATAAACGCGCTCCTGCCGGTAGTGTTTCATTCGCTCGCGAAATGTCGCCAGAGCTTCATCGAGTTTTACGGGATCGTTCCGCACACTGGACTCCACCGTCTGTGCGTATTCGTCTTCCGTTGTGATGTATTCGCTTTCCTCGGTGAGCGACAGATAACTGTAAACCGGGGTCAACACGTCGGCGCCTAACGAGAGCGAGAGGCGTTTCTCGATCTTGTTGGCATTGTGCAGGTCCGGCGTGATCAACATGAAACCGACGTCGCCTTTCGGCGTGACCATGGCAAGGGTGAGCAATTGCGTCGAATCCATCGCGCGCACTTCCTGCACCAGCGATGACAGATTTGTTTTTGCCGCAGTTTGTTCTTCACGGCTCAGCAGTTGCCATTGGCCGTACTCGATCCGGTAAAACAAATGCAGACAATGCCAGCCCTCTTCGGGAACAAGCGCGACGTTTTTATCCGTCATCGGGCTAGTCTCGGACGCATGGAGTCGTGGTCAAGGGTAACGCACGCGTCTGTCTCTGGGGGAGCACAGGCTGCCAGCCTGCGCTCCGCGGAAAAAACACACCCGAGAACACTGAGGAAGGTTACCCCGCAGGCGTTGCCGCTTTCGGCAAATGCGCCATGCAATACTCCTCACCGTCGCGTGCAACGCGGAAGTCAAGGTTCGGATCGCTCAATTCGGTCGCCCCGCAGACTGCGCATTTGTGGAGGGGCTCGGCTTCGCTTCGAGAACTCTGCGCGTAGCGTTTTCTTCGAGCTGAGACTTCGCCGCGATGGCGCGCATCATGAATAATTTCTGGTCCAAAAAAGATTAGATAATTGGCCAGGGCAGCTACCAGCGCCATGCGATAAGAATTCGTGCTCACAACAAAGCCGAACAATAAGAACGCCGCTGAGACCCAGGCCAGCCACTTGATTTTCGCCGGCAAAATAAAGAAAAGATAGATCACCTGATCGGGATAGAACTTCGCGAAAGCGAAAAACAACGACGCGTACAACATTGAATTGGAAAAACGTGTTCCGAAGAAAAATGCGGCTACCGTTGTGCCGACCATTCCGACGATGAAATAAAGCGTGAGGCGAAACGCTCCCCATGCCTGTTCAAGGCCCTCGCCGATGAACCAGAGAAACCATAGGAGAAGAAAGACCCATAAAAAGCTGTCGGTCTGCGGAAGAAAAATATACGTGATCAATCGCCAGATTTCGCCGTGGAGAATCCGTCCGGGATCGAGGTCAAGCATGGACCGGAAACCGGGATTCAAACGAACCAGCAAAAAAGTGAGTCCGGTAAAGGCGACCACAATGCGCATCAACCCCGGAATGCCAAGAAAACCAAAGCGGCGTTCAAGTTTGTCGAGTACAGGCATCGCTCGGCGACAGTAGCGCAACAATCCCTCACCTCAATCCTCTCCCTGCCGAAAAAGGGACAGGCGGTTCAACCGAGGAGAGGATGAAGGTGAGGAGCCGAAATCCAGCCCAACCACTGAATCATGCGAACGCTTGCGCTGCTATTCGTGCAGTCTACTTTGGCGCGTGAGCGAAGAGGCATCAAAGAAAACGCCCCTTTACGAAGAACACGTTCGGCTCGGGGCAAGAATCGTTCCCTTCGCTGAGTGGCTCATGCCGGTCCAATACACGAGCATCGTCGAGGAACATCAAGCCGTGCGAAAGAACGTCGGTATCTTCGATATTTCGCACATGGGACAATTGATTGTGGAGGGAGCAAGCGCATCGGAATGGCTCAACACCATGCTCACAAATAACGTCGGCAAACTCGACGTTGGCACGGGTCAATACACCTTTCTGCTTAACGACCGTGGCGGCATCATCGATGACCTGATCGTTTATCGGATTGGCCAGAGGGAATTTCTACTCGTAGTGAACGCGGCGCGAGCCGACGAGGATTTCGCCTGGCTGCAGGACCATCTTCCGGCTGCAGACGCAGTTGTGCTTACGAATCGGAGCGCGGATTTTGGTGGAGTCGCGATTCAAGGTCCCCGGATCGCCGAGTTTTTTCACGCGCTGTTCGGCGACGATGCCGATCTTTCTCCGCGAAATTCGATTGTCGATTTTCCGTTCGGTGGAACGAATGTCTCGGTGGCACGCACCGGTTATACCGGCGAGGACGGAATTGAAGTTTTCTTTCGCTCAAGCGATGCGGCGAAGTTTTGGAACGCCGCACTCGAAAGAGGCAAGCCCTTCGGAATTAAGCCGTGCGGTCTCGGTGCGCGAGATACGTTGCGCCTGGAAATGTGCTACCCGCTGAACGGCTCCGATCTGTCGCCGGAACGAAATCCAATTGAGGCAGGGCTCGGATTCTTCGTCGATCTGACAAAGCCAAACTTCATTGGACGGGGCGTTTTGATTGAAACAAAAGAAAAAGGACCCCGCGAAAAGCTCGTGCCGTTTCGAATGAAAGAGAAAGGACCGCCACCGCGACCGCACTACGCCGTCTTCGAGAACGGGGACCGCATCGGTGAAGTCACCAGCGGAACGCTTTCTCCGAGCTTGAACTGGGGCGTAGGAATGGCGTATGTCTCGACGGCGCGCGCAAAAATCGGCGTCCAGGTCGATATCGAAATTCGCGGACGAAAATTTCCAGCTACCATAGAAAAGAAGCCGCTCTACAAAAAATCATGAATGTCCCTGACGACCTGCTCTACACCGAATCACACGAATGGATTAAACACGAAGGCGACAACGTGCGTGTCGGCATTACCGATCACGCCCAATCTGAATTGACTGACGTGGTTTACGTCGAGTTGCCAAAAATGAATCGGCAAGCGAACGCCAAAGAAGCAATCGCAGTTGTCGAGTCAGTGAAGGCTGCGAGCGATATTTACGCGCCGGTAAAAGGGACCGTGGTCGAAGTAAACAAAGCGCTCGAAGCCGATGCGGGACTGATCAACCGCGAACCCTACGGCCAGGGCTGGATTTTCATTCTCAAGCTCGACAACGCCGACGATCTCAAACAGTTGAAAGACGCGGAAGCTTACAAGAAGCAGATCAGTTAACATCCCGCGCATGGGTGACCGCCCTGCTCGCTTGCGCACTCCACACAGTTCCTGGCCTTTCACTCGGACTGAATGGGATCTGCTGCGATGAAGGTCAGATACTTCAAATCAGCAAACGATTTTCGTAGATGGCTGGAGAAGAATCACGCGATCACGCAAGAATTATGGGTTGGTTATTACAAGAAGAGCTCCCAGCGACCG
>DASSFL010000149.1:0-2821 GCA_035694525.1 Candidatus Udaeobacter sp.
TGTTGTTCGGGTGGCGGGTGGTCAAACACGTGAAATCGAACGCGATTGTTTATTCTCGTGCGGATCGGACACTAGGCATCGGCGCGGGACAGATGTCGCGAATTGATGCCTCGCGCATTGCGATTTGGAAGGCGAAAGAAGCCGGGCTGTCGCTAAAAGGCAGCGCGGTCGCAAGCGACGCGTTTTTTCCTTTCCCAGACGGCTTGATCGCTGCTGCGGAGGCGGGCGCAACGTGCGCCATTCAACCGGGCGGTTCAGTCCGCGACGAAGAAGTGATTGCCGCTGCCAACGAGCGCAACCTGGCAATGATCTTCACCGGCGTCAGGCACTTTCGTCATTGAGCCGCGGTGCGCACATTGGAAAAGCGCCAGACCACTGGCGCACTCCAAAACGCGGACGTGACGATACGCACGCCTTATGCGCTTGGATTTTGAATGCGGTAGTGCTCCGCCGCTTTCGATTATTATGCTAGTAACGCTAAGGTTGCGCCGGGACGAAGCCTGGTGTTACTGGAAGTCGCGATACGCCTTCGTCATAGATGAACCCCATGTCTCGATCGGTTCAAGCGCCGCGCGTCATTAATATCGAAGATTTGCGACGCGCTGCGAAACGTCGGCTTCCGCGAATAGTATTCGACTATATCGATGGCGGCGCGGAGAACGAACGAACGTTGCGTGCTAACTGCCGCGCGTTTGAAGAAGTGACATTCCGGCCGCGTTGCGCCGTTGTGACGCCGGCATGCGATCTACGCGTGTCTGTGCTTGGGCAATCTCTGTCCATGCCGTTGATCCTCGCGCCCGTTGGCAGCAGCCGACTCATGTATCCGCGCGGCGAGGAAGCCGCCGCTGGCGCCGCTGGGGCAGCCGGCATTGCATATGCGCTTTCGACGCTCTCCGGATGTCGCTTGGAGGATGTTGCCGCAGCATCGAAGCAACCGCTTTGGTATCAGCTTTATCTTGTCGGTGGACGCGATTGTGCGCTTTCTGCCATCGAACGCGCGAAAGCCGCAGGCTTCTCAGCACTCGTTGTGACGATCGACACGCCAGTGGCCGGCATGCGCGAACGGGATATCCGAAACGGCGTCAAAGAACTTCTGGGCGACGACTTTCTATCGATGCTGCCGTTTGTTAGTCAGTTACTGACAAAACCTACTTGGCTTGCTCGATTTCTAGCCGATGGCGGACTGATGAAATTTCAGAATGTCGTCATTTCGGGCAAAGGGCCGATGTTGTACGCCGATGTGGCAGCCGCGCTCGAGGATTCAGCGGTGAGCTGGGGTGATCTTAAGTGGATTCAGCAGGCATGGGGCGGGCCCATTGTCATTAAAGGAGTACACACAGCAAACGATGCGCGTCGCGCAGTGGACGTGGGAGCAAAGGCATTGGTCGTTTCCAATCACGGCGGCCGCCAACTCGATGGGGTCCCGCCGACTCTGCGCATTTTACCTGAGGTTGTGCGAAGCGTAGGCGATCAGATAGATGTGCTTCTGGATGGTGGTATTCGTCGAGGCAGCGACATTGTCAAAGCGCTGTGCCTGGGCGCCCGAGCGGTAATGGCCGGCCGCGCTTATGCTTATGGGCTCGGTGCAGCGGGTGGTGTTGGTGTTGCGCGAGCGATTGAAATCTTGCGCGCTGATCTCATTCGCACTCTAAAACTTCTTGGCAGTCCCTCAGTCGCTGAGCTCGATCGATCGTATGTGGATACGCCGGCTGAGTGGCTCGGAAACTGACGAATGGTGCTGCGGTGTGAATCGTTAAGTCGTTGGATCGAACGACGATTTAACGTGACGAAAGCGTCGACGCGAGTCGCCATAGCCAGATGCAGAGAATAGCTGCAATGATAAGCGCCGCCCAGCTCAGCCCCATCGGGATCTGATGGCTGCCCACCTGCACCGGGGTCTGGTTGATCAATCGCATCACGTGAGCAATTGCAAAGAGACCGAAGAAGACGCTCGCGACGCGTAATCCAGTTTTTTGAGGGTTCATGGGACGATTCTTGCGAGCGTATTTTGACTTGTCAGCAAAAAATGCGCGCTTATGCGGAACTTCTCCTAAGGGACGCCGCTTGAACCATGATACCAATGATCGCGAGCGCAATGAACACAACGGTCGATCCGGACGGCGGAAGCACGATCGCGCTTTGAATCAGGTGCGCGCCGATAAGAGACGAGACAACGATCAATGCCCAATCAAACAAAACGAGCAGGAGAATCGCGCCTATGACTCCGCCACCTAGAAAAATGAAGGTGGAGTATTGCGCGTAGTGAACGAAAAATGCGCCGGCGATTGCGCCTGCGAGTTTGCCGCCCGCCAGGAAACCGAGAACAGCAATCGCGATTTTCTGCAGGAACAGCGCAAGCAAAGCTCCGATTAACCCAAGAACGAGCGCAACGGTTAAAGCGAGGAGAGGTGATGGCTCATGAACAAGGTGCGGGGCAAGTTCCACGCCTGCTGCGAATCCGACTGCAGCAACGCACAGCCAGAACAATTTTCGGCCGAATAACAGAATTACGACGCCGATCAGCGCGCCGACGATCGCGACAGAAAAATGCATCGAAGGGAAAGCATTCTGGGCGGCCATTGTTGTAGAGGCGTTTGTGCCAAACGCCTTTCTATTTGATCTCGGCGCTTGATACAAGCGCGCTATACCCGGGTGTTGCTGAAATCTGAAATCCGAAATTCGAATCTCAAACGAATCCGAAGATCGAAAAATCAAATGCAACCATCTCCAAAAGGGTTCCCATGTTTATGGAACCAGAAAAAGCTTTCCTGTGTATGGATCTTTCGCGATGGACCCTGACGCAAAACCGGTGACATCGACG
>DASSFL010000150.1:0-10261 GCA_035694525.1 Candidatus Udaeobacter sp.
CGCGGTGCCTCGTGAGCCACAGGCTGTCCTGGCTTCGCTCGTGGCGTTCATCTCGACTCACCAAAAGGGGGATTGAGGGATGCCACGGAGAGCTCGTTGAGGCCGCCTCCACGCATTGCACTCAACTTATCTTTCTTAACCCTGGACTGGAGACCTGCCGAGCAAACAATCTCCGCCGTCCGTGGGAGCCTCACAAGTACTCGTCAATGGAGCAGCAGAACTCCATGCTCGCCAATTTGCAATTGTGGGTTGCTGATTATTACGGTCGCGATGATTCGTGGTCGTACAAGGTCCATCGCAAGATCTTTGACGCTCACACTGGGGCAAAAGTGGAGCACACCGTCGTTCCCGCTGGCTGCTAAAGCTCAACCAAGCGACTCTTCTCAAAACAATCCGCTTCACGCGCGCGTGAGGCGCAGTGGCGGGAGTTTCGCAAAGGTCTCCATATGCGCTCTTCTGCATTTTTCCGCATAACATCGCGCCGGATTTCCTGCAGTACATCAGTAGAAATCCAAATCAAATAAGGCCAAAACAATGAACGCTCAATAGGAAAGGAATTTAGAAATGAAAACCTTTATTATTTATGATTTAGATTCAAAAATGCCTGTTGCTGTTGGCGAACAAGTAAGCGCGGAAACTGCGCGATATTGTGCAAGCACGACAACCGGAATTTTCTACGTGAATCTTTTGGCAGAGGAAATTGTTTTAGAAAAACGCTTTCGCTATGGTCTCCACACACGGGAGAAGCATCAAACAAATTGATTGTTTCGTTTATCCTTCAAAGGCGATTAATCCCCAAACCGTGACCAAGGCGGTAAGCCGGAGCAGATATGGCCTAACAGGTAATAGAGCGTTAAGCAAAATTTAGTCTTTGTTTCTTTTGTTAGCTTCTGTTTAGAAGCTTCCCTTCTTTCTTAGTCGGCTTCCCCATCCGGGACATTCCTCTCTTCTGCCGTAGCTCATAAGGCGGGCAATCCGCGACTTACACGGTCGAGATGGTTGACGTGAACCGAGGGCGGGTTCGTTCAAAAAGATCTAAACTTTCCGCGTTATATCGCGCCGGATTTCCTGCAGTACCTCAGTGAAAGGCCGGAAATGAGTTTTCAATAACGAAAAGTCACGAAGGGCCAAAACAACGAAGGAAATAACAAAATGAAACAAGCACTTCATACAAAGAGCATCCTCAGCAAAATACTTGTTAGCCTCGGCCTGGTGTTCGTGCTTGGGAGCGCGATCACGCAGGTGCGTGGCGAGGAGGACAAAGTCCCGATTATCACTATCCATGGCACAGAGGAGGCAGTGCCGCGGGGGAAGACCGGTTCGTTCGTTCTGAGCATGAATCCAATCATGTTCGGCGAAAGGTACGTAAACTTCTCTGTGAAGGGCACCGCTATCCCCGGAGTTGATTACGTTTCGCTTGTCTCCCCGGCCCACATCGGAAAATCTGGCTACGGAGTAATCCTGGTCCAAACCTTGCCTGACCGAAGGGGACCAGCCTCCCGTCTATCGTATAGCGTTGTGGTGACCCTGGAACCTGGCCCAGGATATGCAGTAGGCGAATCTAGGTCAGCTCAAATAATGATTAAGCCGTGATCTTCGGTCTTCGATAGACCGCTAGAAACTGCGGGCTGCGCTGTCCCGGGCAGGTTTCGGGACGGCGCGGCGTTCTCGCCTAGGGAGCGCTTTCTAACGATTGTAACCAAGGTCTCCATTTTTCCGTGTTACATCGAGCCGGATTTCCTGCAGTACCTCATTGAAAGGCCGGAAATGAGTTTTCAAAGACGAAAGGTCACGGAAGGCCAAAACAATGAAAGGAATTCAGTAACATGAAAGATCGAAACACCCAATTAACAGCCGTACTGTTTGTGATTGCCTTTGCGCTTGCGCCAATCGTTCAAGCGGCCCCGTCGCCTGACGGTGGTCCTACCCGGCCGCCCCCTAACGAGGCGCCGCGGCCTGATGGTGGCCCTACCCGGCCGCCCCCCAACGAGGCGCCGCGGCCTGATGGTGGCCCCGTCAGGCCTGCGAACGACCGCATCAGTGCGAACAGCGAGGCAAGCTCTCAGGATGAGACACTCCCGGTAATCACTATCAATAGCATTGGGGATGTCACCCGGGGAAAGACCGGTTCGTTCGTCCTGGGTATGAATCCAATCATGTTCGGTGGAAGTTATGTAAACTTCTCTGTCAGCGGCACGGCTATCCCGGGAGCCGATTACGTCCCCCTTGTTTCGCCAGCCCACAT
Organism: Candidatus Udaeobacter sp.; assembly: GCA_035694525.1. GTDB lineage: Bacteria > Verrucomicrobiota > Verrucomicrobiia > Chthoniobacterales > UBA10450 > Udaeobacter. Next base: position 2,246 of record DASSFL010000150.1, read on the forward strand.
CGGACAATCCGGCTACGGAGTAATCCTGGTCCAAACCTTGCCTGACCGAAGAGGACCAAACTCCCGTCAATCGTATAGCGTTGTGGTGACACTGGAACCTGGCGCAGGATATGCCTTAGGCGAACCTAAGTCAGCTAAAATGATGATTAAGCCTTGAATCTTCGACAGGCGGTAGGATCGGCGCGCTGCGCTGTCCCTGGAAGGCTTTCGGGGGCAGCGCGGCGTTCTCGTCTGGGAAGGCGCCCTTCAACGATTTTAACGAAGTTCTCCATATTTCCGTGTTATATCGCGCCGGATTTTCTGCAGTACCTCTGTGAAAGGACAAACAAAGTAAAAAAACAAAACAGAGGAACAATCATGAAAACCAAAATAACAGAAAGTAAATCCAAATGTGCGCCTGGCGTCGTCAGGGAGTTATTCAGCAGGATAGCATGCTTGGGAGCAGCTATTCTGATCTGCTCTAGCGCGTCGGCACAGAACCTGTTCGTGTCGGGCAACGCGCGCCTCAAAAACTGCCGACCGCCGTGCGGTGTCATCTACAAATTCAGCTGGGACGGAGAGCAAAGCATCATTGCCGCGGGATTAAACACTCCCGGGGATGTGGCCTTTGACAATGCTGGCGATCTGTTTGTTGTGGATTACGATGGCGACGAACTCTTCGGCAAGGCCGCCGTCTACAAAATTACGCCGAACGGAGTGCGAACCACGTTTGCCTCCGGATTGAGTTACCCGTCATACCTGGCCGTTGACAATACAGGCAATGTTTTTGTGGCGGATTACAACCACGGCATTATCTATCAATACAAGCCGACCGGGTCGCGAGCCACGTTTGCCTCAGGGTTGCATCACCCTGTAGGTATGGCTTTTAATAGCGCGGGCAACTTGTTTGTGGTGGATAACAGCATCGGCAACCTCTATCAAGGCAGCATTTATCAGTACAAACCGAACGGATCGCGCGTTACTTTTGCAGTGTTGGATCCTGGTGATCGCCCGGGAGACCTGGCCTTTGACAGTATGGGCAATCTGCTTATGGCGGATTTGGGCGGCAACATCTATAGGTATGATCCGCCTGGAGTTCTACGTCGACATCCTCGAACGACCTACGGTTCCGTGCCGAACAGCGCGCAAAGTCTAGCCTGTGACAGCGTGGGCAATCTGTTTGTGGTGGATGCGGGCGGCGCGAGCGGTTCGGGCAGCGCCACCCCCAACGCCATCTATAAATTCACTTCCCAGGGAGAGCGAAGCATGTTTGCGGCTGGACAGGCGCTCAGTGAAAGCTTCGCATGTCTCGCCTTCCAGCCAATACCCTGTTGCCAATGAAGAGTAGGAGTGGATTGGGGGATCGACCTCAATCGCTCCCGGGGGCGGTTCGCTGAACCGCCCCCGAAACGTCTTCCAAAGTTTCCACCGTTGCCCGTTCTCGGTTAAGCTGCGAGGCCGCGAACGGCTCGACGCGGTCGTCGTTCAACACCACGATCCGCGTGCTCGAGGCTCTGCTCGACCGCAGATGCCGCTGGAAGGAGACTGGCAACGAACCGGACTGGCCCGTTCCGTGACACGACGTATACTAAGGTGGCCCAACAATCTCTGCAGTGGACGGCGCTGCGCGCCCGCCGCTGAACCGTAGCGTTAGGCCTCGTGATAGCGTGTAAGTAGTCGAATCACATGGACGATATTCCGATACTCGGGATCCACGAGATTGCGTTCGAAGTCCAAGATCTTGAGCGTTCCATTGCCTTTTACCGCGACATTCTCGGACTACCGCTATATTCGCGCGGACCGCAACAAGCGTGGTTTTGCATTGGCGCTCAACGTTTGGCGCTGTTCACGCGCGAGCGCCCAGGGAGCGGGCAGCACTTCGCTTTCCTAATCCCGCCAGAGAAGGCAGAGCAGGCGCGCAGCGCTCTTGTAGCTCGCGGGTTTCCCGAAGAGACGATGCAGCAGGACGACGGCTTTTCCGTTTATGTCCGCGATCCTGATGGGAACAAGATTGAGTTGTATGGCAAGCGCACAACCGGAGCCTAACCGATGAAACCAACGGCCCCATGGCAAGCCAACTTCAGTGTGTTTTGCCAGCCCCCCTGCAATGGCTTATTCCTTTTTCGTTAGACCGGACACTGAATCGGTATGCGCGGAGTTCAGATTAGCTATCTGATTGAGCACCCCGAATACATCCCGCAATTGGCGCGGTGGCTATTCGAACAGTGGGGCTCAACTCTTGGCGAAAAAACCCCTGAGGATCGAATCAAAAAACTGAAGACGCACATGAATCGAGAGAAGTTGCCAATTGCATGGGTTGCGCATGCGAATGGACAGCTTCTCGGAACCGCCGCCCTTCGCGTGCACGATCTTAAGGGGCGCGAAGATCTGACTCCTTGGCTCGGCGGAGTATTTGTAGGCTCACACTTTCGTCGTCAGGGTATTGGTGCCGCACTATGTGCCGCTGTCGAGGACGAGGCTCGGTTGCGAGGGATACAGACTCTTTATTTGTTCGCGCTCGACAAACAGGCGTGGTATTCACGCCTGGGCTGGTCAATAATCGGCCCGTTCGTTTGGCATCCAGCCGGCGCGGTGGATATAATGTGCAAGCCGCTGCAGACGATCTAACTTGAAAAAGGGCCTGTAGCTCAGCGGTTAGAGCAGGGGACTCATGATTCGAGAATGAGCGTTTGCGCACTTTTTCACCATGGTGGATACCGTCGCTGACGCTAGATGTTTTGGCAGTTAGGCGTTGGCACAGCTTTTCGTAGAATTGCGCCGTTTTGCAGCAAAATTTTATCCGACCGTAGAAAAGATAAGACAAGGGCTCCGACGCCGACTCAAGGCTTCCAGCCGACCGCGTGCTCTTCGAGGTAGGCGTCCACTGCGCTTCCTATGGTCGGATAGAAATTTGCGGCACCGAAGCGGTCGAATAGCTCAAAGCGTTTCAGCTTATCTTTGATTGGATCCTTCATTTCGGCGAACCGCAGCTCGATGCCAGATTCGGTCAGGGTGTGCTCGAGCTCGGCAAGCATATCAGCCGCAGTCACGTCAATGTCGGTGACGGGCTCGGCCGTGACGATGATTCGCTGCACCGGAGTCGGCGATTCTGCAATGGCTTGGCGCACGCGCTGGTGGAAGAGCTCGGCGTTGGCGAAGAAGAGAGGCGCGTCCCAACGAAACAGCACGAGGCCCGGAACGCGGCGCGCAGCAGGATAGCGCTTGATATCATGGTACCCGCGAACACCATCGACTCGGCCGAGCACTGCGTAGTGTGGCCGCCAGCCATCCCATAAAAACTCGACAACCGCGATGACGATCGCCATGCCGATGCCGGGAATCACGCCGAACGCGGCAACGCCGACGAAGCAGACAATAGACAGCCAGAACTCCCATGGCTGGATGCGGAAGATCCGACGCAGGTCTGCAAATTCAAACAAGCCGATGGCCGCGGCGATCACGACCGCAGCCAGCGCGCTGCTGGGCAGATCCTTCAGCAGGTTAGGTGCGAACACTAGAAGGAGCGCGACCGCGATGGCGCCCACCAGTCCGGCGAGCTGCGTCTTTGCGCCGGCGGCTTCCGCGACCGGTGTACGTGATGAGCTGCTGCTGATCGGGAATCCTTGAAAAAGGCCGGCGGCGAGATTGGCAGCGCCTAGGCCGATCATTTCCTGATTCGGATCGACCGGCGTGCGGGTTTTGCCGGCGTACGTCCGCGACAACACGCTCGTGTCCGCGAACGCTACCATAGCGACAGCACAGCCACCGATAATGACGTCGTCGAGGTGAGCGTAACTGAGCATGGGCAAAGCAAACGATGGCAGTCCTTGCGGCAGCGGACCGAGAACCTTCACGCCGGCGCTAGCGTCGAGGCTCAGTACACCGACCACGATAGTCGCGGCGACGACCGCGAGCAGAAGGCCCGGGATGCGCTTGTAGGGCTTGAGCAAAAGGATCGCGGCGAGTGTGCTGGCGCCGACCGCGAATGCGGTCCAGTTCGCCTGTCCGCCGAGGATGCCTTCCGTGATGCGCACGAGGTCGCGCAATGGACCGACACCATCGACCGAGAAGCCGAAGAGCTTGGGCAGTTGACTGATCAGCACTGTGAGCGCGATGCCGTTCATGTAACCGTAGCGGATCGGCTTGGAGAGCAGCTCCGTGACGAACCCCAGGCGCAACATACCTATGAGGACGCACACCAGACCCGACACCAGCGCCATCATACTAGCGAGGGCTACCGCACGCATGGGATCGCCACCCGAGAGAGGGAAAACGACCGCGAGAATCACGGGGGCGAGAGACGAATCCGGCCCCAGCACCAGAATACGGCTAGGCCCAAAGAGCGCATACGCGAGCAAGGGCACGATCGTGGCATACAGCCCATAAATTCCGGGGACACCCGAAGCCAGCGCATAGGCGATACCGACCGGCACCAGCATAGTAGTCAACACCAGCCCAGCCATCAGATCGCCCGCAAACCAGGCGGCTTGGTACTCACTCATGACCTGCAGTCCCGGCAGCCAATGCTTCCAGCGGTTCATGGTGAGTGGTTCGTGAATGTTGCCCCCCTCATTTGCGCTCGTTCATATCATTTTGTCATTGCCCTGTGGAGAACAAAAGCAGCACAATCCGAATCGAAATGCGCTACTGGGAAGTGATTGCTGACAAGCTCAGTAACGATCTTCGTTGCGGACGCGCATCGCGGCGATGGTAAACGTTACGTTGTGCACACGGATGAAAAGCTGACGGCATTTCTCGAACTTGAAAGGGTCACCCGGGAAGCTTTGCGCTTCCAAAATGCTGTATTCCCGGCGGGGGAACAACCGTTGCGGCTCACAGCAAGTTTAAGGATGCTGACGTCATCGCGAACGCAATCGGCTGTGCACCTTTGCCCGAAATATTCATCCAGAACTTTCTGATCCCCTGACTTGAAGGAGGCTTGTGACAGGCTTCTGCGAAAACCGCTATGACGGAACCAAATCGTATTGTGTCACCCTCCTTCAACTCAGCATCGTGACAAAATCGCCATTGATCTGTGTTCCCTTTGTCGAATTTAAATCCTTCAGCGAATAAAAGGCGCCGGTTCTCAGAAGCACGGCATGGTGCGATGACACCGTCGGATGATCAATGACTATCTGGTTCGATGGGGAACGGCCAATCATAACAATGTCGCGACTGAACTGGGACATCATTAGACCAACTCCTTCGCAATTCAGAATCAAGCGAGCCATGTTACCTTCAAATTCGGGGTCACCCGAAGGAAGAGCGGCGGGAGCTCCAACCCGCCGCTCATTAGTCCAAGGCACAACCCAAAAAGCGCCTTGGCATACCTATGGAGTGTGGGCCGGAAACCTGGTTTGATTGATGAACAGATACAATCGGACTGACGGATGATTGTCTAATCAGACAAATTCCTATGGCTATACGCGTTTCCGATTGCCGGACGGCAGATGATTGCGCTTCCTAAATGCCGAATGATTCGCCACAATTCTAGCTATGCAGCCTTTGCACGCTTCTCCCTCGGAAGGGCAGGAAACGGCACCCTAATGCTCTACGTATCGTGGGGCTCGCTAAGCGCGATTCACGGTAGCGAGCAGAGCCGATCGTTTGCCGTCGCCTTTCATAGGAATTCTCATCGGCGTGGTCACCGGCGCCACGGGTGTCTTCGTGATACCTGCTGTGCATTACCTAGATTCACTTAACCTCACCAAGGAAGAACTCGTCCAAGCAGTTGGACTCTCGTTCACTGTCTCGACAGTCGCGCTCGCCGTTGCCCTTTCGTTGAAGGGGGAGTTTCACTTCGCTGCAGCGGAAAGCTCGCTTGTGGCCGTGTTACCTGCTTTGCTAGGTATGTTTATCGGACAACGGGTGCGGAATAAGCTGCGGCCGGAGGTCTTCCGCATATGTCTCCTTGTCGGGCTTGTCGTGTTGGGCGCATACATGATCATCCGCGCCATCGTGCGATGACGCCTAACCCCTCGCTCAACTGGACCGCTTGCCGGGGGCGCTTGCGCGCTGTTCCCTCGCAGCCAATTAGGTTGGTTCGTTAGATCCCGCGTAGAAGGTCTTTGCGAAGCTCATCAGCCCCGATGGAAGCGTGCTTGGCAGAAGAGATTCCACTAGCTAGAGCCCTCGTCTGCCTTGAATCAGATTAATAATTAGGACGACGACTGCAACCACGAGCAGGAGATGGATCAAGCTGCCGCCAACGTGGCCAAGAAAGCCAAGAAGCCACAGCACGACCAAGATAATAATTATAGTCCAGAGCATGATATTCCTTTCGCTTGAGCTAAACTTTCGCCAGGCCCATTTATCCAGAGATTTATCCACTCGCCAAGTTTTTTCAGAGCCTCTATGGCGGTCCTTTCTGTTCGAATGCGGCGGTAGAGCTCTGCGCCGTGCTCCGTCCTCCGAACGTGGCGACGATTACGGCTTCGTCGTTGTTGTTGTAGTTTCCGTTTCTGTCTTCTGGTAGTACGACAGAGGCTTCACGAGCGTCACCTTGGTCACGACCATGCGGTCGCCGTCTTTTGTGTAGGTGTATGTCACCGGCATATCTGGCTTGAGCGCCGTCCACTCCACCGTGCGGCCCTCCGGATCAACGAGCACAGTCTTCTTCGTGTAGTAATACTTTACCGGAGTAGTGCTCGATTCGGTACGGAACGTGATGTAGTCCGAGCCGGGCGTGTAAGTTGTAATCGTGCCCGAGCCGCTAAGCGTACTCGTGCTCGTGGTGCTCTCGCCCGTTGTGCCTGCTGTGGTTGTGGTCGTAGTTGAGGTTTCCTGCGCGAAAGCTGTAACCAATGCGACCACGCCGACCACGCCTGCGGCCAATAATTTTACTAATTTAGTTTGTTTCATATTTGTTCTTTGCTTTGAAGCGACCTAGCTCCCAAAACCTTTATGTGCAACCCCGCAGCAGAAAGATCAGGAGCGAAATCGGAGTCTTCGTGCACAAGAACCTGCTTTGATTGATGAAACAAGCAATCGGGCTGGCGGATGGTTATCTAGTCAGACAAAATCCTATGCCACGTGACAATTTTCCTAGGAGTAAGGTTCCTGTGAGAAGAGAAACACTGCTACAGTTCTGTTAAACAACAGAACCAGGGTTGCATGGTATGTGAGCGAAGCGGCCAGCGTTGCGGACAAGTCCCGACGTGCTACTGGCATGTCCAGTCGACAAATTCCCGCTCCTTTGAGTGTCCGATTTTTTCCGGCATGAAAAAGAGTGGGGACACACCGTTGATGCTCCCTGCTCCCACCGCCCGGCGTGTCCCCACCGAGACTGGTTTCAAGCTACGAGTGGGCTCCGAGCTCACAACAATCGAAAGGTTACCCGTCTGTAACCTTAGCGATCACTTCTGGAGCGAGAGGGGGGCGCGCCAGTCTGCCCCTCGTTGCAGCGGACTCAGTGCAAACTAAAATCCCGCGTCACGGGCCAATGATCCGACGCGTTCGAGTGAGCGACGGTCGGCCGCGACGCCGTCAGGCCCTTCAGTAGTGGGCGCCTGTCGTGGTAAACGTGATGGGGATTCTCACCTTGGAAACCGACCCCGGCTTAAATCGCCACTGGCGGAAGGCACTGAGTGCGGCGTTATCCAATATCGGGTTTCCGCTACTTGATGCCATCGAAGCGTTCCTTACACTGCCGCTTCCCGCATTGATTTCGACAACGCACACTCCCCTGCCTGTAATACGCCGTGAACGCGCCTCATAAGGGTACTGAGGACGCGGAGCGTAAGTGGCCAGAACTTTGGCTGTGGAAATCGACATTGTGCTGGGACGACCAGCGGCTTGCGGCGCCTTAATTGGCGTGAATTTTTGGGCCTGCGGTTTCTTTGGAGGAGTCGTCTCCTCTACGTAATCGGGTTTGATATCTGGTGGCGTTCCTCTCAACGTTGGCGCGGGAGTGAGCTCTGGCGTGAGGGTCGATGGCGCGGCACTAACCTCTAGCATAGCGGTTGGCGACGCGGCACTAAGCTCTAGCATAGCGGCTGGGGACGTGGCCGTAAGCTCTTGCGTCGGAGTTAGCAATTC
>DASSFL010000151.1:0-1752 GCA_035694525.1 Candidatus Udaeobacter sp.
CGCCACTTGTCAATAGCCTTAATAGACTCGTTAAAGCCAGTACCAGAAGTTGGTGTAGTTCCTGCAGGAACAACCTGTTCTTCCTCTGTACTGTAGCTCTGCATCTCATCGTCCCAAATTATAGACGTGAGAGTTGGCCACGAAACATCAGCGAGCTGACGAGTTTCTTTGAGGTCTAGTCCGTTACCTAGTGGTTTGACAACGGAAGATACGATATTGTAGCCAGTGTCGACAACCAGTCCGCTAGCATCCAGTGTCTTGATGTTGTTTAGAACCCCACCACCGTAATCTTCGGTAACTTCCTGACCAATTATAATCTGAGGTAAGGAAACACTACTACGTGTAGATATGCTTGCACGATGCGTTAGGTCAGTTATCTGCTCGTCCGACAGAGCTAAGTCTCCAATTCCAGGTGTAGGCAGCGCAGCTAAACCAGGTAGAGTTTGTGTCACCTTCAGAGTAGGAAAGCTCGCACGAAACTCTGCAGGGATAAGGTCGGGGAAAACTAACTCGTATTTGATATGACTAAAGACAACTGGAACTACTTCGGTCTTTAGAATTGAGGTGCCGTTGCCGAGGTTGACCACTTCACCACCAACCATAGTAGGAGTTGGAACCAAAGTTTGAAGTCCAAGATCCAGTTTCTTGGTAACTGTAGCAAGTTGTTGTTCAGGGGTTAATTTGTATTCGGTGAGAGTTATTGGAAGCGTCGGAGCACCTATCGAGCGAACTGTCTGCCGCATGTTGAACACATCGAGTTGTTGTTCTTTGCGATAGAGTTCACCAACGCCTAGGATTTGTGGATCAGTGACCGTGCCTGTAAATGTAAGTTCCCGTTCATACATTGGAACGGCTGCACGAAACTCAGGGGGAATTGTGTCTGGAATTTCTTTAATACTGGTTTTGCCACCGAACACAACCGGAGTCGATCCAGTCTTCATGATCGACGATCCATCTCCGAGGTTCTGGACCTCTCCTTCGACCATCGTAGGAGTTGGTACGAGAGTCTGTAAACCCAAGTCCAGCTTACTAACAATAGTCTCTACCTGTTTATCGGGAGCCATTTTAGACTCCGAGATGCTAACAGGATAGGAAACCGCACCACGAGATTTCGTGGTTCGACGCATGTTGAACACATCCGTCTGGGTTTCACTTCGATACCACTCACCAGGACCAAGAATTTGTGGGACTGTGATGTTCCCAGTTAGGTCTGTGGCAAATTCAAACGACGGAAGAGTCGCTTTGAACATTGGCGGCAAGACGTCGGGGATTTCCTTAGTGGATGTGGCACCACTGAACAAGCTCCCGTCGTCTTCGACGTTCTCGATGAAGTGCTTGTTACCGAGGTCTTTGGTCTCAACTGACCTGAATGGTCCAGGAGACGCAATAGTGTCACCTTGGAACCGCATCGTTCGAGTGCGATTACCAAGCTGCTTGTCTTTGCTCGTGTAGACTTCGTGTAGAGCTACTGGACCAAACTGCTTATACGTGGTCCGTCTTATCCGCTCCGACGTAACCTTTTGTTCCGCTTTAGACGCAAGAACTGGGTCGGATAATGGAATTAGTGGATCATCCCACGGAAGTGGGATTTCGACTATCCTCAGTTCACAGGCTGCACGAAACTCGGTCGGAATCTCCCGAAGTGTGTCTGACTCGCCGCCGAAGTACTCAGAAGTGAGCGGGCGACCTGGATTAGTTAGCCGATTGTTTATGGGCATCAGTCAAGTGAAGCAGCCTCCTCTGCACCAGTCG
>DASSFL010000152.1:0-12526 GCA_035694525.1 Candidatus Udaeobacter sp.
CTGGAGGACGATGAACCGCAGCGTGTGGCGGAGGCAATACGCCGGATGAAATTGAAACATGTCGTGATCACGGCAGTTGCCCGCGACGATCTTAAGGACGGTGGCGCCGACCATTTCGCGCGCGTCATTGCGGCAATTCGAGAGATGGATCCTTCGGTGATTGTCGAAGTGCTCGTTCCCGATTTTCACGCCGAGGATTGGTGCATCCAGATTGTTCTCGACGCTGGCCCCGATATCTACAATCACAACATGGAAACAGTGGAACGCCTCACACCGCTGGTTCGTTCGCGCGCAAAGTACCGTACCTCGCTCGAAGTCTTACGACGCGCAAAGGAACTGTCGTCGAGAGTAGTGACCAAGAGTGGTGTCATGCTCGGCCTTGGCGAGAAGGAGATGGAACTTTTTCAGACGATGGACGATTTGCGCGAGGTCGGCTGTGAAGTGCTTACCATGGGCCAGTATTTGCGCCCGACTCCAAAGCATTTGCCCGTGGTGGAATACATCACCCCGGAGCAATTCAATTACTACGGCGACATTGCGCGCAAAAAAGGGTTTCTCCATGTCGCCTCCGGTCCGCTGGTTCGTAGTTCTTATCACGCGGCCGACTTTCATCCGGTGGTGCGCCTATGACAGAGACCGAGCGCGATCCGCTCGCTCAGATTCGTTCACAAACCGCTGCAGTCATTCCTGCGTATCAGGATGAGAAACATATCGGCGACATCGTGCGTCGAACACGCAAGCAGCTCCATTACGTCATTGTCGTGGATGACGGATCGAGCGACCGGACGGCGCAAAGGGCACGAGAAGCCGGCGCGGAAGTCATTACTCATGACCAGAACCGCGGCAAAGGCGAAGCGATCAAGACAGGACTAACGCACTGGCTCGCCGTAGCGAGTCCGTCTGGCCGTGCGGCGGACGGATTGGATCGACAAGCCACCTGGGTCAGCCTGCTCGATTCCGACGGCCAACATCTTCCAGAAGAGATCGACCTGTTCCTTACGGCGGCAGCTTCCTCGACGCAGCCGACGTTTTTAATCGGCAACCGCATGAACAACTTTGCCGGAATGCCGTTCATCCGGCGCGTCGTGAATCGTTACATGAGCAGACGGATCAGCCGCGTTTGTAAGCAGGAAATCCCCGATACGCAGTGCGGTTTTCGCATGTTGGATCACCAGTTGATTCCACAATTACTTGGGGGTGGAGACCGATTCGATTACGATACCGAAGTGCTCATCATCGCCAGCCGTAAAGGCTACCGGGTTGAATCAGTCCCAATCACGACGGTTTACACCGATCAGGTGAGCAAAATTCGTCCACTGCGCGATGCGATTCGCTTTTTGAAATTGATGTGGCGCTATCGACGACTGTAGCCACGGCTCTGTGACCCGTTCACGGTGACTGCCACGCCGAAGCTGAGCGAACGCGAATCGCCGGCAAAGAAAAAGAAGCAATGTGGCCCGCCCGAGGCGGGTCGCTGACCGCGGCAGTTCTGGACTACCCAACCCTGGAGCAACCGAGGTCAGCCACCGAGAAGCTCATTTCTACGCAGGCGGGAACTCTCTTATGCACGTACGGCATGCGCCGCTGTTTGTTTTCGCTTCTTTCGGCTGCGCGAATGGGCAGCGCGTTGTTCGCGTTTTTTTCGAGTGTAATACGCGTGCCAGTAATGGGCAGCACGCCATTCGCGCTGCTTCCGCGTGTAATATGCGCGCCAGTACTCGGGCGAGCGTATTCGGCGACGCCCACGCTTTTTCATGCTGGTCTCTATAAAATTCTACGGAAACTGGAGGGCGAAGTTCCCAAGTTTTTTTCGGGACGGGGCGAATCATTTCGTTTTGGTTGGCCGATTTGTTCAAAAATGATACTTCAACACGTCGTGCGATTTGCCGGCGATGTCTAAACCGGAGCTGCTGACGCTACGAAGCCGGCTCGCGAAAGAATGAAACGCCACCCTTCTACAGGTTCAGGCAAGTGCTAGGCGCGGCTGCAGCTAGGGTTTTCTTGCAGGCAGGGGCTTCGAGCTTTTCAGAATTTCCGACTCAGGCGTTAGCGTTGCTGGTTTGCCGCTGAAGATGACGCGGTTTGGCTTCGCGGCTAGGGTTCCGACGAGTTCCTTGGCGTACGTGGTAACAACTTTCAGGTTCAATAGAGTCACGTGCAGTTGCTTCAAGTCTTCCGAGAGCTGTTTGTCCGTCGTTTTGATGAAGGAATCAGCTGAGCTGAACACCTTATCTGCGTCCTTGGCGACAACCTCAAGGTTTGTGATCATGTTTTGCAAGTTGTCCACGTCCATTTTAAGCGAATCGGCCAGTGGCCCCAGCTTCGGTGTGAATTCGCCGAGATCTTTTTTCAAACCGGTAACGGTCACATTGAGATTATCGAGCAGCTTGTTTGCATTCTCGAACAACGGCCCGGCCGCCGCAGTGATTTGTTCAAGGCCGTATGCTGGATGGCCTTCGATGGCCGCGTTGTTTGCCAGCGTCTGACCTCCAGGTGTCCCTGCGGAAAGCGCCACAAATTTCGGCGAAAGCATCGTGTCCGAGCTAAGGGTGGCCGTTATGTCGGTGGGCAACGGCGGAACTCCGTCATTGAGGCTAACTGTGACTCGAACCGCATCTTTTTTGTTTGCGCTCGCCTCACGCTCTTTGGCAGTGAGCTGGCGCATTGCGATCACGCGACCTGCGGGCGCGCCTGCGTAACGCACTTCGGAATTAACTTTGATGCCCGTCACATCTTCGTAGTTGATCTGCAATGTTCGTGTCGGTTTTTTGAAGCGATAACCCGATAGCGCGAAGGTAAGTGCCCCGAGCAAGACAAGACTGCATAGGATCACGGACAGCGCGACGAAATAATCCGATAGATTTCGTTTCATCAAGCTCATGGCTTTGCCATGTTAAGACGTTGAATCGTTAAAACGTTGAACCGTAAATACGATAGAGCACTGTAGCGACTGAGCGACCTGCACATCTCGTTCCTTATTTTTTCGTCACTCGTTATTGGTGCTAGGTCATTCATGACGCATCTCATGCTGTTTTGCGATAAAATCTATGGCGCGCTGCAACGAAAGGCCGCGGTTTCACATGCTGATGGTCTTCGTGTTCTTCCTGTGAAAGATTCAACGGGATCGGACCGTCAGCCTCGCCGTGAATGAATTGCTGCACTTCCGGGTTTGGACTGTTCCGAATTTCGTCCGGCGTACCCTGAGCCACGATGCCGCCGTGTCCTAGCATTATCATGCGCGTTGCGATGCGAAAAGCGCTGGTCATATCGTGAGAGACCACCACCGCGGTCATGTGCGTCCCATGCGTCAGTTTCAGTGTGAGTTCATCTACTACCGCGGTCATGATTGGATCGAGGCCAGAGGTCGGCTCATCGCTAAATAGCAATTCTGGGTCAAGCGCAAGCGCGCGGGCAAGTCCGACTCGCTTTTTCATTCCCCCACTGATCTCGTCTGGTTTGAGGTCTTCAAAACCTGTCAGGCCTACCATCTGAAGTTTTCCCTTCACGATTTCCTCAATTTCGTCGACGGATTTGTCTGTATGCTGCAGAAGCGGCAACGCAACGTTCTCGCCCACGGTCTGGGAGGCGAGTAACGCTCCGGATTGGAAGAGCATCCCGAATCGTAGCCGCACACGTTCAAGCTCGCGCTCGTTCATGTTTGTGATGTCTTCGCCAAAAAGCCTTACCGATCCTGAAGTCGGTTTCATGGAACCGATCATGTGCCGAAGCAGAGTGCTTTTGCCGCAACCGCTGCCGCCCATGATAACGAGTGTCTCGCCCCGGCGAACGTCAAAAGAAATGTTATCGAGCACAGTGCGGTCTCCGAATTTTCGGACCAGGTCGGTTACTTCGATGATAGTTTCTCCGTTGGTACTCATGCGTTAAAGAAAAAGATACCTGTTAGCACCGCATTCATCACTAACATCGCCAGCAAAGCTTGCACGACCGAAGCTGTTGTCGCCTGGCCGACGCCTTCGGCGCCGCCTTCTACAGTCAACCCTGCGTTACACGCGATTGTGATTACAATCCACGCGAAAACCACGCTCTTAATCATGCCTGAATATAAGTCCCAGGGCTCAGCGCTTTCGAGCGCGCGCAGCACATAGCCGGCGGTATTAAAATCGAGCGCAAAACGGCATACTGCCCAGCCGCCCAATATGCCGATGTAATTTCCAAAGATAGTTAGCGCCGGTAGCATTACCATCATCGCAAGGAAGCGCGGCACGACAAGATATTGAACGGGATTAATTGCCATCACTTCAAGCGCTTCGATCTCTTCGGACACTTTCATTGTCCCAAGTTCCGCTGCCACGGCAGAGCAGCTGCGGCCGATCACGATTACCGCGATCAGGACCGGTCCCATTTCGCGCAAAAGAGTGAGCATGACCAGGTCGGGAATGTACATTTCCGCGCCAAGGCTTTCGAGAGAATGAGCGGCTTGCATGGCGAGCGTCACACCTACGCTGAACGCCGTCAGCGCCACCATGGGTGTCGCGCGCACGCCGATGGCCACCATTTGCCTGAAGATGGGCGCGATCTTAAAAAATTGCCCGGTAAACGGCGCAATCAAAATCCAGTAGAGCAAACTCAGATTAAGCCGGAGATAGTTTTTCACTTGCCGTTCGAGCGCGCAGAATGACAAGGTCCAGGCGCTGACAAAAGCCGAAAGTTCGTACGCTGATTGGAGTTGTCAGCTAACACTTGTCTAAAACGCGATGGCTCAAAGCGAAATCACGGCGATCCGCGCGCTATTAGGTTCCAAGCCGCGACCTGTTGGCTGGCCCGAGCGACGAAAACGCCTCGATGATGTCGGATCTGTCTGGCCTGTAGCCGACGATGTGAAGGTCGCCACCGTCGATGTCAACGGATTACCGGGCGAATGGTCTATCGTTCCGGGCAGCGATCTCTCCCGCGTTCTGATGTTTTTTCACGGTGGCGGCTATTGCTCCGGTTCAATCGTCAGTCATCGCCGCCTGGTGACAGAGGCAGGTCGCGCCGCTGGAGTTCGGACCCTGGCTATTGCCTATCGATTGGCTCCGGAGCATCCGTTCCCTGCAGCGTACGACGATGTACTGACCGCATGGCGTTTTCTGCGGGACCAGAATATTCCTGCTGGCCACATCACGATTGGCGGAGACAGCGCCGGGGCGGGTCTTACATTGGCCTTGATCGGCCGGCTGCGCGATGCACAGGAGAAGCTGCCGGGTTGCGCCTGGTTGATTTCGCCATGGACGGATTTGACGATGTCGGGCCCGGCACTTTCAAGCAGGGATGCCGTCGATCCGCTCATTCACAAGGAGTATCTGATTGAATTGGCTGACGCTTATCTGCCAGCGGGAATGGATCGGAAGGACCCGCGTGTTTCTCCTCTTTACGCGGATCTCAAGGGTTTTCCTCCAGTAATAATTCAAGTGGGCTCAGCCGAGACGTTGCTTGACGATGCTACTCGCTTCGCGGCTGTCGCAGGTGCAGCCGATGTCCGCGTGACTCTGGAAATCTGGCCGCAGATGATTCATGCATGGCCTTTATGGAATGCCCGCCTTGAACCCGGCCGCCTCGCGCTCGCGAGCGCCGGCGCATTTATCCGCCAACATCTTTGAAGCGGAAGCCGCGAGCCCGCCGGGCCGTTAAAGCAGGCCGCGTTTTCTGAAGTCGCCGAGATTGCCGCCAGAAGAATGTTCGACCAGATCAATCGTAAATTTCAGCAAGCACACTTCCCAGGCGTCATCGACGCCTTGGATGACTGCACTGAGCGGTTCATTCGCGCTCTGGACCCGGCGTTTGGTGCGATTGATTACTGTTTCGATTGAATCGCGGAGCGTCTGCTCGCTAACATCGGTTTTACGGAACTGAAAGCCGTAACGGAGCACCGCGATGTTCCGGGCGTGTTCGCGCAGTTGATCCGCGTAACGCTCTGCTTTTTCTCCGAATCCTTCCAACAACAGCCGGCAATAATGTTCTGGTGTAAGGATTTGCGGGCGCTCCGCGTGAATTTTTCCATTGCGAATCCGGACCTGATCGACGCGATCCATCAGCTCCGAGATGAGATAAAAATTGAAGCTGGTGCTACCGAAGGTCGCGATCTGTCGCTCGGGAGCAACGATCACATGGGTGTTTTCAATGGCGTAATCGAAATCATCTCTGGTCATGATGGAGCAAACTAAATTTAGTGTGTCAGGCGACCTCTTTCAAAAACGGTGACCAACAGACAAATCCAATGACGAAGGAATGAAGAGAATACCAATGAGAATTAACGAAGCGAAGACGAAAGGACGCCCGAACGATTGTTCGTCAACCGGGCTTTGTCATTAATTCGAGCTTCGTCATTCTTGCCTACGGGACTTGAGCTTGGTCCTGCTGGCCCTGTGGCGGTTGAAACAGCGAGAGATATTGACCGTAGCCTTCTTCTTTCAACTTTTCGACAGGAATAAACCGCAGCGCCGCGGAGTTCACACAGTAGCGCTCGCCGGTAGGTGCGGGACCATCATCGAACAAGTGACCGAGGTGTGAATCGCTCATTTTTCCTCGAACCTCAGTGCGTTCCATTCCATGGGATGAATCCCGTTTTTCCACAACGTTGCCAGGCGATATAGGCTTGGTGAAGCTCGGCCAGCCTGTACCGCTATCGAATTTATCCAGCGAACTGAATAATGGTTCGCCGGTAATAAGATCGACGTAGATCCCTGCCTTGTGATTGTCCCAGTAGGCGTTGTGAAACGGAGTTTCAGTCCCGCATTCACGCGTGACGTGATACTGGTCCTTGGTCAATTTTCTTTGTAATTCAGCATTGCTGGGCACTGGCTTGGTTGGATTCATTTTCTCAGCTTCCTTTTTCTGCGTCTGAGCATAAGCAAAGAAAAGCGAGCCGACAATCACAACCGCCGTCCCAAGCAGACCGAACCACAACGTTTTGTGCGACCCATGATGCGGGCGTATTAGATGTGTGCTTTTCATACCCTGAGTTTGTCGCCCCCTTTAGCGGCTAACATTTTAATGTACCTCCAACATCATATACGGCAAATGGATCACGTTGGGCGCGATTTCCTTAAATAAATTCGCAAACCAACTAGAAAATGGCCCGAACTTCGTCTTTGTCGTAGGCCATTTTTCCGTTTAATTGGGCCGACCGGCTTCTGGGACGCGAATGTAGCGACGCAGCGCAATCAGCCCGATCGGTGCGACCGATGCCGCCAGAGCAAAGATAAGCCACATCGTTGCTGGATGGCGCGGACCATGTTCCGGAACGAATGCAGCCAGCAACCATCCGCCTGTTCCGACAAGGATTTTGCCAACGAGAAAGGGCAGATACGCGAGCGAGCCGTACGATGCTTCCTGGCCTGGCGGCGCAATTGCTGCCGCATACTCGTAGACTCTCGGCGAGTAGAACGCTTCTCCAATCGAGAATACGGCCAGATATAGGGCAGACATGATGTAGTAGGGATGAATATTCCCATGCAGTCCAAGGTAACCGTGTCCGATCCATTGGCCGATCAAGCTGTTGGTAGCGGGCTGGAACCATTGCGTCGGCAGAGCCATGATAAATACTCCAGCGGCACAGATCGCTCCACCAATCACAACCATCCGATAGGCTGCGTACTTTTGCGTCAGCGCGCCTACTATCGGCACCAGGAAAATAATGATGATCGCGTTGATTGCGGCAAGCTTCCCCACAGGAGCATTGAAACCAAGTTCGCGAATGCCAAACTTCGGAAACACATAATCCATCTGCAAAAAGATCGCTTTGATAAAGCCGATAAAGAGAAAAAAAAGGAGCAACCGGTAGAAGGCGGACTGACTGACTAAGCGCCGGAAAAGATGCGCGGTATCCATCGCGCTTTTCCGTACTGTCGCTCCGATACCGCTCCAAAAAGAGGGCGCGGTCCCGCGATTGCGGGGCGATTCATCAATCACCGGTCCTCCGTTAGTTGCTTCCGCTCCCCGGCGAATAAAATAGATCACGGGAAACAGCACAATCTCGAATATCAGGCTCACAATAAAGAGCTGCTGATACGCGGTCGGTTCAAACCCAAACAGGCTGACATGTAAGTTCAGCTGGCGGACGTAATCGAATAGGTAACCGGCGGCCACATAGCCGATGTTCATCACTGAGTAGATGATCGAGAATGAAATCGACCGTTGGGCTGTTGTGGAATAGCGTCGCGTAGCCGCCAACAGCACAGGTGTCCCGAGCGCTTCACCGACGGCCAAGGGAAGAACTCCACAGGCGAGAGCCAACGATGGAATCGTGGTAACGACCATCACACTGCGAGCGACGGTGCAGATGGCGACGCCGAGGAAGAAGGTGCGGCGCAGCCCGATCGCGTCTGTGACCGAGCCGGCGAGCAACGTGAACACGGTCATTGCCGGTGCCCACACCCAGCCGACCAGTGCTCCTGCCGCTTGATCGCTAAAGCCGAGATCCTTCGACAGCCATAGCACCATCGTTTTGTTCGTCACCGAGTAAGCGGTGTAGATGAAGAACTTGATCAGAAACGTGAGCCACAGCTCGCGTTGCGCTCCCTTAAGGACAGTGAATTTCGCGATAAAACCGCGCAGTCCTCCCGCGACGACCGGAGGAACGGGCTCTTCCGGGACGATTGCTTCTTTGACTGCTTCGCTCACGGCGGTTGAACTTAAGCTGTCATTCCGAGCGAAGTCGAGGAATCCCGCGGCGCAGCGCTTACGCTGATTTTCGCGGGATGCCTTCGAACTCACAACAGATTTTCGATGTATTTTCGCCGATCGAATGGCGCGAAATCGTTCAGTTGTTCGCCAGTGCCGACGAAGCGCGTCGGGATTCCAAGCTCGTCCTGGATTGCGATGACGATGCCGCCTTTGCCGCTTCCGTCGAGCTTGGTGACAATAACACCCGTCAGTCCAACGGCGGTTTGGAATTCGCGCGCCTGGCTGAGCGCGTTGCCGCCGGTTGTCGCATCGACCACGAGCAACGCTTCATGTGGCGCATCGGGGTCATGCTTGGCGAGAGTGCGTTTCACCTTTTCAAGTTCGGCCATCAGATTCTTCTTCGTGTGCATGCGACCGGCGGTATCGCACAGTAGAAATTCAATTTTGCCCTTGGCAGCTGCCTGATACGCCTCATAACACAGCGCAGCCGGATCGGCGTTGTATTGTCCCTTGATCATTTCAACACCCAGCCTTGTTGCCCAAATGCCAAGCTGCTCGATCGCCGCGGCGCGAAAAGTGTCTGCAGCCGCCAGCAAGACGCTATGGCCATCTTTCTGAAGATAACCAGCCAGCTTCGCTGTCGACGTGGTCTTGCCAGTCCCGTTTACGCCTAAAAGTAAAACCACATTTGGTTTGCCGGGCAGAGGCCGGATGACAGCCGAGTTTGCTGGTAAAACGCGCGCAATTTCCTGGCGCACAACTTTCACAACGTCATTTATTCCCATTAATGACCAGGCCTCCCGTTCCTGCAGTGTTTTGATGATGCGAGCGGTCATCGGCACACCGAAGTCCGCGCGAACAAGCGATTCCTCGAGCTCGTCCCAGTCGATAGGTTTACCGGCGAAATGTTGTGCGAGGGATTGAAGGAATTTCATTTTGGGAATCGAGATCCGAGATTCGTGTATCGATGTAACGCTTTAACGGATCACGAATCTCGTTTGGTCACCGGTTCGCGCGCGGGCCGGTCCAAGTCTTTTCTTACGCGATCAAGAATACCGTTGACGAAACGGCCTGATTCGCCGCCACCGTACGTTTTTGCGAGCTCAATCGCTTCATTAATCGAGACCACTGGCGGTATGTCGTCGCGGTAAAGCATTTCATAGATCGCCAGGCGCAGGACATTGCGATCAACCGCAGAAATACGGCGAAATTCATAGTTTTCGCAGTAACGCCGGATTCGTTCGTCGATTTCCGGTAAATGCGCGACCATTCCCTCGATAAGTGGCTGTGCAAACTCGCGCACGCGCTGCGTCGCCGGACAGAATTCCCAAAAATCGTCGATCTTTTCCGGCCCCTCGCCGCGCTGGAGATCGCGCCAGAAATGGTATTGGACCGCCGCTTCGCGTGCTCGCCGTCTTTTGCCCATAAATTACTTCCGAAGTTTCGACATAGCACCGGCGATTTCCACCGCCGCGCGCGCGGCCTCGATGCCGCGGTTAATTGTATTTTCGAGACAGCGCTCGCGGGCCTGGCTCTCGTTATCGAAACTGAGCACCACATTGATCACTGGAACACCATAATCAACCGCAATGCGCTGAAGCGCATCAGTCACAGAACGGCTGA
This sequence comes from Candidatus Udaeobacter sp., assembly GCA_035694525.1. Lineage (GTDB taxonomy): Bacteria > Verrucomicrobiota > Verrucomicrobiia > Chthoniobacterales > UBA10450 > Udaeobacter. The sequence goes on from DASSFL010000152.1 coordinate 10,249, forward strand.
GATTTTTTGCGTGGTTTGTTTCTCCGCGCATGATTACGCCGCAAGCGATAATCGCATCGGCTTTTTTCTTTCGCGCCAACTCGCGCACCACCACAGGAATTTCGAACGATCCCGGCACGCGGTGAATCGCGATTGCAGCACCGGGCACAAGCTCATGCAGCTCTTCGGTAGCATGATCAACCAGGCCCTGTACGTATGGCCCGTTAAACCGGCTCGCGACGATTTGGAATGTGCGTTTGCCCTTCTGAACTCGCGGGCGCCGCGGCGCGTTGGTCGACATTCGTTCAATCCGCAGTCGTCAATTCGCAATCACAGCAAATGCCCCAGCTTCGTTTTTTTGGTCTCGAGATATTTTGCGTTGTGCGGATTGGCTTCGCTGCGGATGGGCACCTGCTCCACCATTTCCAGCCCGTAACCTTCGAGTCCGACCACCTTCTTCGGATTGTTGGTCAGAAAACGGAACTGACGCACTCCGAGATCGAAAAGAATTTGAGCGCCGAGCCCGTAATCTCGCAGATCGCTGGGGTACCCGAGCCTGGCATTTGCTTCGACCGTGTCGAGTCCTTCCTCCTGTAATTTGTACGCGTGAATTTTTGCCGCGAGTCCAATCCCGCGTCCTTCCTGGCGCATATAAACCAGGACGCCGCTCCCTTCCTCCTGAATTTGCCGAAGCGCTGCATGTAATTGATTTCCACAGTCGCACCTGCGTGAACTGAACACGTCGCCAGTGAGGCATTGACTGTGCACTCGCACCAGTGTCGGCGTGCTTTTATCTATTTTGCCTTTGACCAGGGCGAGATGGTGCTGGCCGTCGAGCTTCGAGCGATACAGATGCAGATCGAAATCGCCGTAGTCAGTCGGCATTTTGACGATCTGCTCCAGCTCCACCAGCTTTTCGCGAACGCGCCGATGCGCGATCAAACTTTGGATGGTGCAGATGCGCAAGCCATGCTTCTTGCGGAATTCCATCAACTCCGGCAGGCGCGCCATTGTGCCGTCATCGTGCAAAATCTCGCAAAGCACTCCCGCTGGCTGTAACCCTGCCAGTCCTGCCAGATCCACGGCGGCCTCGGTATGACCGGCCCGTCGCAGCACGCCTCCGTCCTTCGCGCGCAACGGAAATACGTGCCCCGGCTGGTTGAGATCGTCGGGAGACGATTTCGGGTTCGCGATTGCCAGGATGGTTGTCGCCCGATCATAAGCGCTGATACCGGTGGTCACACCCCGCGCGGCATCTACCGAAACGGTAAAATCCGTTTTATGTTTCTCGCGGTTCTGCGCAACCATGCGCTGCAAGCCGAGTTGCTCCGCGCGCTCGTTTGAAATGGGCGCACAAATCAAGCCGCGCCCGTGAGTAGCCATGAAATTAATCGCTTCGGGGGTAACTTTTTCGGCGGCCATCACCAGGTCGCCTTCGTTCTCGCGGTCGGCATCATCGGTGACAATAACAATGCGGCCCTTGGCGATGTCGCTTACGACATCGTCAATAGCGTCGAACTGAAATGTCTGCTCTGTCTTGGCGATCATCGAAACAATACAATTACGTCCGCTGACGCAGTGAGCAACTCTTACTCGTGCCCACGCTCTTAATCCGTCCGTACCAAAAGGCTGGCATCGCGCAGCCGCAGTCGGGATCGGTGATCCCGGCTTGGAGTAGCGAGATAAAGGCTAGGATTGCGCAACGGACGAAAAAAGAAAATGCTATCGAACTGGACAGCTCATGTTGGACAAGTCAGAGAAGATTTTCGTTACCGGTCATCGCGGCATGGTCGGCAGTGCGCTCGTTCGCCGGCTCGAATCGCAGGGTTTCTCAAACCTGCTGGCTCGCGAAAGATCGAAACTCGATCTCAGAGATGAATCTGCAGTCGCGAAGTTTTTTGCCGAGGAAAAGCCAGCCGTCGTCATTCTCGCGGCGGCAAAAGTCGGCGGCATCAAGGCAAACAACGATTATCCGGTCGAGTTTCTACTCGAAAATTTGCGGATCCAGAACAACGTCATTCGTTCGGCTTACGAGAACGGCGCACGCAAACTTCTCTTTCTTGGAAGCTCGTGTATTTACCCGAAGCTCGCGCCTCAGCCGATCTCGGAAACAGCGTTGCTAAGCGGACCGCTGGAACCAAGCAACGAAGCTTACGCGATTGCGAAGATTGCCGGGATCAAGCTTTGCCAGGCGTACGCTCGCGAACATGGCGCGAATTTCATTTCGGTGATGCCGACAAATCTTTACGGCCCCAACGACAATTTCGATTTGGAAACATCACACGTCCTGGCTGCGCTC
>DASSFL010000153.1:0-1560 GCA_035694525.1 Candidatus Udaeobacter sp.
GATTGAAGCCGGAGTGACCGAGATTTGGTATGAATACGTCGGTCTCGATGGCAAGGTGGTCGGGCTCCATCAGTTCGGCTTGAGCGCGCCCGGCGCGGAGGTGATGAAAGAGCGCGGGATCGACGCACAGCATGTGATTGAAGCGGCGAAATCACTATTGCAGCGTTGATTCGTTAAAGCGGGATCGGTCTCAGCACCACTTCAACGCTTTAATAATGTAGCGATTTTTAAAATGCCTCGGGCGGCTCACTCTGCTTCCGCTCGCTATTTTCAAAGCGCGTAAATTCCTTCCGGAATGTCAGCGGAATTTCGCCCACCGGGCCGTTGCGCTGCTTGGCGATGATCAATTCGGCTTCGCCGGACTTTTCAGCGCGCGCTTCCTCGTCTTCTTCGTAAATCTCCGGCCTGACAAGCAATCCGACGAGATCGGCGTCCTGTTCGATGGAGCCGGATTCACGCAAATCGCTCAAACGCGGCTTGCCGCCAGTGCGTTGCTCGGGTTGTCGATTCAACTGCGCCACCACGATGATTGGAATTTTCAGCTCCTTAGCCAGGCCTTTCAGGCCTGCGGAAATTTCGGAGATTTCCAACTGCCGATTGTCCTGAGCACGGCGCGATGTCGATCTCAGCAGTTGCAAGTAATCGACAATGAGAAGTCGCACATCCTGTTGCGCCTTGAGCCGGCGCGCCTTCGCGCGCAACTCGAGGATCGTCAGGCTCGCGCTGTCGTCGATGAAAATTTTTGCTTCCGCCAGTTTTGAAGCAGCGGCGGTCAAACTCGGGAAATCGCGCTCGCCGAGAAAGCCGTCGCGGACTTTCTGCAGATTCACACGCGCTCGCGAACAAAGCAGCCGTTGCACAAGTTGCTGACTGCTCATTTCCAGGCTGAAAACGCCGACCGGAAGCTTCTCGTTGATGGCGACGTGTTCGGCAATATTCATGGCGAGCGCTGTCTTCCCCATGCTCGGCCGCGCCGCAATCACGATCATTTCCGAAGGATGCAGGCCGCTCGTCATTCGATCGAATTCGACGAAGCCGCTGGAGATGCCAGTGATACCTCCTTTGCGCTCGTAAAGCTTCTCGATCGCTTCGATCGCTTCCATCACCTGGTCCTTCATCGAGAGCATCTGACCTTTGAAACGGTCTTCACCCACGGCGAAAATGCTTTGTTCCACTTCGTCGAGCAGATTGTTCACTTCGTCCTGCTCTTCGTAAGCGCGCCGGACACTCTCGGTGGCAGCCGAAATGATTTGGCGCAGAATGTATTTATCGCGAACGATCTCCAGGTAGTATTCAATATTCGCGGCCGTCGGGACGAACGTGAACAAGCTGGTGACAAATGCCGCACCGCCCACGTTTTCGAGGAGGTTTCGGTCGCGCAAGACTTGCGTGAACGTAATCAGGTCAATTGCCTGTCCGGCATTCCAAAGATCGACGAGGACACTATAGATCGTCTGGTGGGCCGGGACGTAAAAATATTGCTCATTAATTTTCTCAACACATTCGCCGATGGCTTGCCGCGGTGAGAGCAGCATCGACCCGAGAACGCCTTGTTCCGCC
>DASSFL010000154.1:0-1648 GCA_035694525.1 Candidatus Udaeobacter sp.
GATCTCTCTGTTGCTCCGTATCTTCGACAGTTCCCGTCGGACCAGATCGACAACCAGTGGACGCGGCAGCTTACTAGCCGTGGCGAGGTCGTATTCGCCCAGCGCATCAAGAATCTTATTAACGGCAGGAATTTCCCGGCGCGAGCGCGGTTTCATCCTTTCACGCATATCAATGGACCACGAGGCCGATGGGCAATAATTCTTCCGATGACAGCGGCGCAAGGCGTTCGCCTTTGCCGCAAAATTCCAAGCACTTTTTCGAGCTTTGTCTCGGGGACGCACAGTAGTAACCCGCCGCTGGTTTGCGCATCGGTTAGGAGAATTCGCCGCGAATCATCCGTGCTTCCCCAATCGACAGCTACTGTTGTAGCGACGAGATTTTCGCGACTACCCCCGGGAATACAGGCTTGTTCGATTAACTCGGCAATCTCCTCATCAATCATAGGCACTCCACTCGAATCGACTTCGGCTGAGACGCCACTGGCGCGACACAGCGAAACCAGGTGGCCCATCAATCCGTAGCCGGTTATGTCGGTCGCTGCGCGCACCAGGCGAAGCTCGGCCAGTTCGGCGCCTACGGTGTTTACTTTCGACATCAGGGCGACAACCCTTTTCTGCAGTGTGCGCGATGCAATCCCGCGCTTGATCGCAGTAGTTGCGATGCCTGTGCCCAGCGGCTTGGTCAACACAAGCAGATCGCCAGGCCGCGCATTTGCGTTTGTTGTCAGGCGGCGAACGTCGATCATTCCGGTGACAGCCAGTCCGTAAATTGGTTCCGGATTGCGAATGGAATGGCCGCCGATGATGGCGCAGCCCACCTCTGCCGCTTTGGCGAGGCCGCCGCGCAAAATCGCAGCAATCACTCTTGGCCGAACCAGATCGACCGGGAAACCAACAATATTTAGCGCGGTCAAGGGACGCCCGCCCATGGCAAAGATGTCCGAAAGCGAGTTGGCGGCCGCGATTTGTCCATACGAGAAAGGGTCGTCCACAATGGGTGTAAAAAAATCTACGGTTTGCACGAGCGCGCGATGGCGATCCAGGCGATAAACACCGGCATCGTCGAACGTGGTCGAGTTCACGAGAACTTTTGGATCCAGGGAAAGCGGAAGCTGCGGCAAAACTTGTCGCAGGGCCTGTTGGCTCAATTTGGAAGCTCACCCGGCGCAGGATGAAAGCGAAGTCAGTTTACGGACCTCCTCACGTGTCATGTGTAGTCACCTCCTTTGGCTCTCGTCATTCCGAGCCAAGTCGAGGAATCCAGCTGAGATGCCTTTAGATACGGCCACGGGATTCTTCGACTCCTCTCGCGCCTGCGGGATCCGCTCAGAATGACGAGAGAAATTAGGCGGAGAGGATAGGAATCGAACCTACCTCGGCTCCGGGTATGCGGAACCGACAGCGGTTTTGAAGACCGCGAGGGCCACCAGGCACCCTTCACTCTCCAGATTGTGGATTGCGAAATGCGGATTACGGAGAGCTTATTTTGCTTTCTTGATCGCCGTGACAATGGCGTCGAAGTCCGGCCAATCGCCGGTGTCGAGCTTGGAATGGAGTAATTTGCCATTGGAGCGAATCTCGAAAGCGCCGCCGCTCGAGGGAATTAGCGTGAGCGACTTGATGCGCTCGCCGAGCTCAAGAATTTTGG
>DASSFL010000155.1:0-2946 GCA_035694525.1 Candidatus Udaeobacter sp.
ATGCCTTTGTTAGGCGAAAGGAGTCCAAAGGTAAGCAGCATCGTCTTACCTTCCACGCCGAATTGATCCTTGTGGAACGTCGGGTCGATGAACTGCACGTCAGGCACGCCGTGCGGGATGAGATCGATCTTCTCGGGTGAAACGCCATAGACTTCCTTCAACAACCCTCGCCCACGTTCAGCCATCACGATAAAACGATTCGAGAGCGCATTGAGCTGCTCCATGACGAATCTCTGTGACTCGTTAGGTTCACGCAGCACAGTATGCAGCGTCGTCACCACCGGCATGTGCAGATCGCGCAGCAAAGCTAGTAGGTGACTTCCGGCCGGCCCCCCGTAGATGCCAAACTCGTGTTGGACCGAGACGACTTCGACGTTGTTAATGTTTAAGAAATCCGCCGCGCGCCGGTATGAGTCGATCTCTTTTTCGTCGATCTCAAAACGGATACGCGTCGAATAGTCGTAGCCTTCGGGACGATCATTAACTGCTCCCACGATGCATTCACAATTTGGATATTCGGCTGCGACCGCCTCGCAAATGTCGGTCGTAAACGTCGCAACGCCACATTGCCTGGGCATATAATCTCCCACGAACGCGACGCGGTTAATCGTTGTCATAAGGTAGCCTCAGTTAGTGGCAAGTGTCAGTTTTCTCCCATCGAGGATCCTGAGGCAACAACACGCTGCCGCTCTCGACGACTTGTCGCGCGTGGCCGCGCGTGCAGGCGGATCAACTCTCGACTTTGCTTCGTAAAGCCCGCACTTGCGCCTGAGTGAACTCAATTGCCTCTTGCGGGACTCGGCGCAAACCTCCCGTCAACCCGAGCTTCGATAAAATCCAAATCAACCATTTCGTCGGGTCCCACTGCCACGGCTTCACGCCGTTACGATAGTCGTGCTGAAATTGATGGTGATAATTGTGATAGCCCTCGCCGAATGTAAACAGCGCCAGGAAAAGCGAGTCGCGCGCACTGCATCGTGTCGAATACGGCTGCCGCCCGATGGTATGGCAGGCTGAGTTAATCAGGAACGTACAGTGTTGGAGCACGACAACTTTTGCGACACCACCAACTAGAAAACCGCCGAGCGCGCCGACCCAGCCATTCCACAGGAACCCGGCGAGCGCTGGCAAGGCGAAGCCGACCATGACAGCAAGGAGATGAATATGTCGATGTTGCCACATGACCAGTGGATCTTTCTTTAGATCGGCAACATTATCGAAGGGGGGTTGTGGCAAGAGCTTGAACAACAGCCACCCAATGTGGGCATGGAAAAAACCTTTGGTGATGTCGTACGGATCTTCGTCGTGATCCACATGTTTATGATGGCGGCGGTGTTCGCTGGCCCACATGAGAACAGAATTCTCAAACGCCGCGGCGCCGAAAATCAGGGTGAACACACGCACCGGTAGTTTCGCCCGGAAAGTCATGTGCGAAAACAGACGGTGATAACCAAGCGTGATGCTGAAGCCAGTCGCAGCCAATAACACGGCGAACACAGCGAGCTGGAACCAATCAACGCCGAAATACCACAGATAGAGGGGCACTGCGGTAAGCGTCAGGACAAACGTACCGATCAGGAACGAGCTGGTAATCCAATTAATGCGGTCCGTCGGGATGCGAAAAATCACGGGGAGAAAATTCTTGAAAGATCACCGGCTCGTTGACGTCGGCCGGCCTAGAATAACGTCGTTCTTTGTCCATGTATGAACGCTGCCGCAATGTACACAGGTTAACTTTTGCGTTTTCAGTTTGGCTGTTGCCCAGCGTTTTTCTTCGATTGTCCTTCCGGTATCAGTCAGCTTCGACGTTGAAGGACAGCGTACGAGCAAGCTTTTGATGTTGGGACCGACCTTTGGTTTTGGTCGTCGCGGCGGATCGAACAAGAATCTCGTCGCCATAGTTAAAGGCGATAAACGATGCGCGCCTTAGCGGTGTCGTATGGTGACATTTCCATTTTCACCCGATCACCAATTGTAAGCCGAATGAAACGTTTGCGCATCTTTCCAGAAATGTGCGCAAGAACCATACGCTCATTCGCAAGCGCGACGCGGAACATCGTTCCTGGGAGCACCATCATGATGGTACCCTCCAATACGATCGCTTTTTCAGAATTCATGTTGTCGATGCAACGAAAAACGCCGGCGCCCATTTTTGTGAGCGCCGACGGTTGATCGCAGTCTACCTGCGAAAGCCGGAGAAACTCCGCTTCCCGCCAGAAGGACGCGGACGGTCTGCGCGCGGACGCGCTTCGTTAACAGTTAACGGGCGGCCGTTAAGTTCACGGCCGTTGAGCGCGCTCGAGGCAGCATTGGCTTGCGCGTCGTCGTTCATCGTGACGAACGCAAAGCCGCGCGATTTGCCGGTCATACGGTCCATCATCAGATTGACTTCGTTGACCGCGCCATGTTGTTCGAACAGATCCTGAAGATCGTTCTCGGTGGTCTCAAATGAGAGATTACCTACGTACAGTTTCATTGTGTTTTGATTTTGGAAAAACTACCGAGCTACAGAGCCGTTCCCGTGAATCGGGTTTCAAACCACCAATGAGCGACGCTCACCTGACGATCTACCGCGCAGTGAAGTTAAACAGAGTAATCCAATAAGCGCAGACTATCGTCCGGATCGCGCCAAACACAAATGATCATTTCACGGATGGCATTCACGCGAAGTAAAAAGAACGCCATGGCGCCGGAGATCCCGGTATGCTCAGCGGCCGTTGTCCCGGTGCGATGGTAGGCGCCTGAAACGCGTGCCATATGTCAATTGCCAATAGGTAACCGGCGCTTGCTTGCGGGCCGCCGCGCGAAATCTTTGGAAAAGCGCGGCCCGCCGTTCTGAAGTTGTATGTTGCGCGTAGTAAAGCGCGCAGTTCTGAGTCAATGTTGGTTCCATGTTAATTCTCCCTTTATTTGCGCTGGCAGCGGATTAACGCCGGCGCTGATTTC
>DASSFL010000156.1:0-1962 GCA_035694525.1 Candidatus Udaeobacter sp.
GAAGCGTGTTTCCGGTGTCGGCAGGGTCGTAGGTGCTGGAACTGTGCCACCAAAAAGCGTTGGTTGTTCCTCTGCAGGTGGTGCTGCAGCGGCTACTTGTTCAATAGACTCTTCTTCCCACAGATGCTTGATTACACAAAAAGACGAACGGCAAAGGTCGAGATAGCACTGGTATTGGACTCGACTAAACATAGATCGTCTTATATCCCGAGCAAGACATAATTCGGCGTCCAACTCAGGATTAGGACCATCCAACCCAGTATCCTCTATCTCGTAGAAAGTCGCCCTTTGGTTAAATAGGGACATCATAAAAGCGACAAACGTTTGGCATTGTGCGTAACTAAACGGAAGGACTAGCTTTGTCGGTTCCCCACGTTGTGCCGCCTTCTGGTCAGCTTTGTCGGGTATGCGTTCGCCCCTAACCGTTTTATCATTCGCATCCCACTGATCATAAAATCTGCACATGAACGACCTAGACATATCCGCCAACCGCTTCACATGTTGCAAAAGCTGATTGTGGAACGCGGCGTCTGTATCTAGTGCCTTACCAATATCTTTGTCCATTTGAATTATTCAAATCTACCCGCCAGCAGGCTCTAACTTGTATTTCTTGCCGTCGACGACAGCGGGAATACCTGGCCAAAGTTCATAAAGATAGATGCGGTTCGAGTCGCCTACATTTGCACTCACTTTCGGGTTGAGTTTTTGTGCCAGACAAATGGCAGCTTCACCGGTTTTGTCATCCGGTCCGATTTCACCCGTAACTGCAGCCCACCATTTTCCAGTTCGTAAATTAGTCACTCGTCCTTGGCACCCCATCACTACTGGATCAACCATTGAACGCACCTGGGGTGGAACGACTAGATACTGGTCCTCATCGGCATTAAGAAACTCACCGCCATTGTAGTAAGCGGTTTCGTCTTGTGCGGTCTTGTCACCGTGATGCGGTCCTGTTCCATCGGTGCAAACGTCCAAGTCACTGATAAATGCAACGTATTTACCGCCAAACGCCTGTGCGATTAAAACCTTGCTAATCACTAGCAGCGGTTCCATTATTGCCTCACGCGGACTCATGAACTTGTTTCAGCGGTGGCTGTTCCTTTCTACTGTTCCCGTTTTGTTTAACCTGTTCCCATGTTCGTAAGCCGGCAAGACCAAACACAAGAACGGTGATGTTGCGCATATACTCCAACAAAAACTCACGTAACTTATCAATACGTTCTGGGTGAATAGCAATCACAAACCCTGGATGTGTCCAATTATAAATCTGGAAACCTAAAATAAATAGTGGTAATGTAAGGAATGTGACAACCGCACCCCAATTTAACGCTGTCTTCCACATAGGGTCTTTCACGGAGACGGTGTTGGTGCTTTAATTAAGACACTTTGTCCAGGTTGCAAAATGATTTCTTGAGGTGTGGGCAAAGGCGATGGACTTGGCGAGGGCTGTGGTGTTGGTGTGACAGTGGCTGTAGCAGTTGCTGTGGCGGTTGCCGTGGCTGTGGGTGTAACTGTTGGGGTACGAGTAGGCGAAGGCGAGGGTGCGTTGTTGGCAACCGTGGCGTTGACTTCATTCGTGGCTACAAGAGCACCAGAGTCAAATGAGGTCACTGTGAATTTATGCGGTCCGTCTGAAAGCGTCTTGGTGTCTAACTTGTTAAAGTCACCATTGAAAAAGTAGGGCGCTGTATTCTCTACCCACTTCTCGGCACCGTCAATATAGAATTTCACTTGGGTAACGTTTGCGCCAGACACATTGGCAGTCCACTCAACACCGTCAGATATAGTTGATCCATTTGCGATAGACTGACCGATAACGTTGCCGCCTGCGGTACCTGTTGGACTGGGACTAGATGTGGAAGTGGCAGTAGCCGTTGCCGTAGGAGCTGCCGTCGGTATAGGTGTCGGCGACACCGAAGGCGTCGGCGTGGGCACACTGCCACTTACAAGAGGATGTGGGTA
>DASSFL010000157.1:0-4335 GCA_035694525.1 Candidatus Udaeobacter sp.
CCGTCAAAAAGTTCCAGCAGGAATGCAGCGGCCACACCGACAGCCAACCCTGCAAAGAGGAGCATGACGCGCTGGTGAAAGCGCTCGATGAATTCCTCAGCTTGGTGCAGAACGGGCTCAAGCTTATCGACGCCCACGCTGGTGACGCTGATTACCAGAAGCAAATAGAGGCGCTCCGGGCACGAGCGCAACAGCATCTCCAATGGGGACAGGAGCAGTTGAAGGCGCTGACGCATTGAGCATCCCTGAGGGAATGATCGCCAACAATCTTGCCACGACACCCTGCCGTGGCTTATCTCTGTTTCGTTAGATGGTGACACGCTCAGATTCTCCTTCTTTTGTTCTCCACACAGAAATGACAAAGTGATATAAACGGCTTAATGAGGCGAGTCACAACGTTTGCGATTGGCGCGCTGCTGCTCTGCGCAGTCACAATCTCCGCTAACGCGACGACCACAACCGTCACCAACACAAACGACAGCGGCCCCGGCTCATTGCGTCAGGCGGTCACTGACTCCCACGACCACGACACAGTCACTTTCGATCCTGCGCTGAATGGACAGTTCATCACACTTACGAGTAGCGAACTGGTGATCGATAAGAGCATCACGATCAGCGGTCCGGGTCCGGATCTGCTTGCGGTGTCGGGTTCTCCATATACGCCATTCCGCATCTTCCATGTCATGCCTGGGTTCACCGTCACAATCGCTGGTCTCACCATCAGTGGTGGTTACAGCGGTCAGCAGGGTGGCGGTGCAATCTTGAATGGTCATGCGACGCTGACGATCCTCAACAGCACTATTTACGGCAATGGTTCCGATTCTGCTGGCGGTGGTATTTACAATGATGCGAGGAATAGCGGAAGCGCGACGCTGACCATCACGAACAGCAGCGTCACCGGCAACACCGCGGGATTTAACAACGGCCCTATCTCTACCGGCGAGGGTGGCGGCATCTACAACGATGGTGGAACGGTGATGATCATCAATAGTAGCGTGACCAACAACTTCGCCGGTCTAAAAGATCCTCAGCCGGTTAGCTATGGCGGCGGCATTTCCAACTATGGGACGCTCACGATTACCAACAGCTCGATCTACGGTAACCAATGCGGTCAAAGTGGCGGCGGCATCTACAGCGCCAGCGGGACGCTGACGATCGCCAGCAGCCTCGTCAGCGCCAATAGGGCTGTCACCAAATTTGGGGGGAGCAGCGGCGGAATCTTAGCGGGAACACTTACGTTCACTAACAGCACTCTAAGCAACAACTACGCTAACCTCTCCACTGGCGGAATGGAGTTGGGGGGCGGTGTGATCACAAACAGCACGATTAGCGGCAACAACGGTAGCATTTCTGTTTTCGGGGTGCTCGAGATTGAAAATACGATCCTGAATGCCAGCGCAGGTAGCGCGAACATCACTAATGAGGGGGGAACGGTTACCTCGCACGGCTACAACCTCAGCAGCGATAATGGTGGCGGTTACCTAAACGGCCCCGGCGATCAGGTTAACACGGATCCAATGCTTGGCCCTTTGCAGGACAATGGAGGACCGACTTTTACGCATGAGCTCCTATCTGGTAGCCCAGCCATTGATGCCGGTGATCCGAATTTCACTCCACCACCTTTCTACGATCAGCGTGGCCCAGACTTTTATCGCATAAGGAACGATCGCATCGACATCGGCTCCTTTGAGGTGCAGCAGGGGCCTGCGGTGACGCCAACACCAACGCCGACGCCCAGACCCACGCCAACACCAAGACCTCGCCCCAGTCCGGCACACAGACCGTAGTTCGAATCGCTGCATCTAACCAGTCGATGAAGCCAACGGCCCCATTTCGAAGCAACTCCAGTGTTTTTGCCACAGCACCCTGCCGTGGATTATCTCTTTCTCGTTAGATGTAGAACCCGCGTTCAACGAAGAAAGCCACACACAACATGAAAACAACAACTGCCATCCCTGTATTCCAAGTCTCGGACGTGGAAGCCTCGCTGAAGCACTATACCGGCATATTTGGTTTCTCCGAGGACTTCCGGTTCGGCGACTATGCCGGCATAAAGCTAGGCGACGTGCGTCTACACCTATCAGGACATAGCGTTCACGAAAGACCCGTTGGTGGCGGCACGGTTTATATTCTGTGCGATGAGGTCGACGATTACTGCGCAAAGATCAAAAAGAATGGCGCTATCGTGAAGTCTGACCCCAAAGACTATCCATACGGAATGAGAGATTTTATGGCTGTCGATCCTGACGGGAATCACCTTGCTTTCGGGTGTGAGGCCAAAAACATCTAACCAGGCGATGCAGCCGTCGGATTCGGGACGAGGCAACTTCGGCGAGCTTGCCACCGACCCCGCCCTTGGCTTATCTCCTTCTCGTTAGGCGTATGCAGCCGCCCTTTCCGATTGTAGCGATTTCTCATTGAGCAAGAGCAGCTTGTATTTCGCCCTGCTCAGCTTGGTGAAAAACATTGACGTGTGTGAAATTACCGACTAGGAATTTCGTCATGGCAAATATCGTGGTTGGCAGAGGTTTCTGGGTTTCTGCGGGAAATGCAAACTTTATGCAACCAGGACAGGTTCATAACTGGATCTGGGGCCTAGGGAATCTAAACGAAGCAATTACCATCACTGCTTTCCCCCTTGCCAGTTTCAACACGGGCGTCATCATCGTAGAGGACCTCAAAATTTCAGAAGGCTTCCGGGGACGTCTCGCGGAATTTAGAGTCCGAAACGTTGGTGGCACTCCAATACAACAGTATGGCATGGTCGGTTCGTTTATCAGTTAGCAAGGAGATGCCATGAAAGTTTATGTTCATTATGACTCCTCCGGTGCTATCCACGGTCTGATTGCCGCGAACGCCCCGGCGGATCGCATGCCAATGCTCGTGCCCGAGCCAGGTCTTTTCGTCGGTGAGGTGAAGGGAGAGGTCCCTGGATGGAAGCACGAAACCGACCCGCCGAACCTGGAGGCACTCCGCAAGATCGCACAGACCCTGCGAGTCGCCGCACCAATTCCACGCTGCAAACTCGTCAGGAAATAGGAGTCAGGCGATAATGGCGCTCAATTAAGGGAAGAGGTTTGGTTCCCGCCAGTAATCGCGCGTACGCTGTTTAATGCTTCGATTGCCCCGTTTCCTCCAGCTTGCTTAACTTTGGAGGCTCCTAGATCGGGATTTCCATTCCTTCGCGGGCCAGCACCGCATTGGGGAACCGTTCTTGACACAATTTTTCGATGCGCTCAAGAAACTCGTCGTCGTGGTCCGGGTCGTGATGCGTGAGGACTAGGCGCTTCACGTCGGCCATTTCCGCAAGTTGCATGGCTTGATCGAAGCTGCTGTGTCCCCAGCCGCGCCGTTTCTGCAGTTCCTCGGCCGTGTATTGCGCGTCATGGACCAACAAGTCCGCGCCCCGTGCCAATTCCACCAGCCGCGGATCGATCTGCTCGCCATGCTCGACATCCGTGCAAACGACGAGCACTTTCCCATTTCGCTCGATCCGGAAACTATACGCTCCGCCGGGGTGGTTGTGCCTTTGAGCGGTGACTACGGTTTCCACATTGTTGATGCCGGTAAAGTGTTCGCTGGCATCAGCGATTTGCAGGAACTCGAAATTGGCCCCCATGTGATCCAATTGCACCGGGAAATATTCCGCCTGCATTTGGACTTCGAAAATCTCCCGTAAATTGCTAACTGTCTGGTCGCGACCGAGTGTCAGGAGCGTGATTTTCTGTTTGGGATCATAAGCCTGGGCAAAGAACGGAAAGCCCTGGATGTGGTCCCAGTGAAAGTGCGTGAACGCGATACGGATTTGCTCCTGCTTGTGGCCGATGGCGCGAAGGTCTCTGCCCAGATTTCGCAGTCCCGTGCCTGCGTCAATGATGGCGATTTGGTTCGTATCGGTGATTTGCATGCAGGTGGTGTTACCGCCGAATTGCTGAAAACCGGCATCGCAGACGGGGATGGATCCCCGCGTACCATAAAACTTGAGCTTCAAAGAATTGTTTTTATGAAGGTAAGTTTCCGGATCGCGGGCATCAAGCTTAGAAGTGTCTCATATAGTCAGATGGATTGCCGACAACCTCAGCAACGCCGGTTGGAGTCGGGGATGTGTCGCAGCGATTGATTCCAATGAGCGAACAATCTGGATTGCCGACGCACACCGCGACGACGGCAAACGCTACGTTGTGCACGCGGATGAAAAGCTAACTGCGTTTCTTGAACTTGAGAGGATCACGCACGAATTAGCGGTTTCAGCGCTTCTTGGTGATGACAGTCATTGAGATCGTTCACCGTCTCGCAACTGCTTTTTCTCTCTACGCGCCAACGACAAAGTGATAT
>DASSFL010000158.1:0-4816 GCA_035694525.1 Candidatus Udaeobacter sp.
AATTTGATGTCGCGATTGACTCGCTTTCGAATCTGGGGAAGCGCTTTGGCAAAATCTGCGAGACGGCTGAATTTATTTTCGTCACGAACCTCGCGCCAACGCTCATGGTAACGGTACTGCTTCCGCCGGCGTGCGTCGCGACCCGTCGCCTGAATGTGGCCATTCGACGACGGGCAAATCCAAACATCCGTCCACGCAGGTGGAATGGCCAAACGTTTGATTCGGAGAAGCCGCTGCTCGTCGCGAATCCTTTTGCCTTCTGTGTCTAAATACTCAAAGTGCTCACCGTTGGCTTTACGAGTGTAGCCAGGACGATCATCACTGATGTAGCGCAGACCGGCCTCCTCCGCCGCCTCTGCAGATTCAACAGCGACACTAGCTTGCGTTTCCTTGCCGTTACCGGTCTTTGTCCCAGGCGCCCCCATTAAAAGATGGTCAGTGCGAGCTATCCGTGCCTGCAAACGCTTCGAGAATGGCCCGCATTCGTTCGGCTTCGATTCGCTCGATTTGTTGTTCGGCGCGACGCTGTAGCTCATCGAAGTCATAGCCGTCTAGCTGCCCCAGATTGGTAGCGGCTAGTGCGCGCCACATCAGTTTCTTTGCAGTAATTCCCATGATTAACCCCTCGAACGTCAGCACTAATCCTAGGCTCCCCGGCTCACCTCCTGCGATCATGAATCGCGCACGCCCAGCTTTTTCCGCGAACCATGCTCCTGCCTTGCGGACGTTGCTTTCTTCAATGCGAATAGAGCGCATCGCCTCGCGTAACTTTTCCTGATCTGCTTGGATTTCGGCTTCGATATCCATGAAGAAGTAGCCAAGAGGTTTTCCCTCATGAAGCTTCGCCCAGTGCCCAAGCAGTTCCAGCGCGCCGACAGAGCCGGCAAGATGATCATTTAAGTATGAACCCAATTCTTTCACGCGAACGAATATTGTTCGCTGCCCATGTGCACTTTAGCCGTGCGCATTTTTCGTTACGTCCAAACACATAACTAGGGGCGAAACAATTTTGGTATGCTGGAAGAACAAGCAATGGAAAGGGCGCGTGACGACGAACGCGAAGGGAAATCTCCTTCGACCCAGGCAGGCGAGTTTGTGCGTGAGGAAATGGAACACATCCGAGAGGGCGAACATGGCGCTCGATCGCCTGAGCAAGCGATCGCCATCGGCTTGTCCAAGGCACGGCGCGCGGGAGTAAAGTTGCCTCCACCGAAACGGGGTAAATCGCGAACGAAACGCCAGGCGAAACGTGACCTGGCGAAGGGTCGCTCCGGTCGCCGGAGAAAACCTTCCCGGAAACGTTCCCGTGCAACGAAACGCGCGCTGAAACGTGAGAGCCGTCGGTCGGCGTCGAAGAAAGTGCTTTCGCGACACGCGAAGCGTGCAGCGGCTCGACGCTCTGCGCGATCACGTTCGGCGGCGGCGAAGAAAGCTGCGCAAAAGCGCAAACGGCGTCGCTAAAAGAATTTGCCAGCCGTGGCAAGGACTTTAACCACGCTGTAACAAGCCCAGCCAAGTAGCACCCAGCTCACTTGCATATCGCAGTGCCTCTGCGATTTGCGCTGGCTTTTGTAAATTGTGAAAGACATACCAAAATCCGGTCGCAGTGATGAGTCACTGAAGCAACAAGATGCCAACGCACTTCATGCCACGATGTTCCGCAACGAAAGACAATCGGAAGTCGAGCGCACAATCGGCCCAATCTTCTCAACATGCCGATTGAATATGACGCGGTCATAGTTGGCTCAGGACCGAATGGTCTTGCGGCCGCGATTACGCTGGCACGCGCGGGATGTTCTGTTCTTGTTTGCGAAGCGAACGCGACGATCGGCGGCGGCACACGCTCGGCGGAACTAACACTGCCGGGGTTTGTGAACGACGTTTGTTCGGCAGTCCATCCCCTCGCGGCAGGTTCTCCATTTTTCAAGACTCTTTCCCTCGAGCGTTTTGGCCTCGCATGGATACAACCTGAAATCCAATTGGGACATCCGCTTGATGACGGTTCCGTGGCCTGCCTGCATCAGGACATTGATATTACGGCAGAACAACTCCGCAGCGATTCGCGCGCCTATCGGCGCCTAATGCAGCCGCTTGCACACAATTGGGAAAAATTGGCCAATGAGTTCCTGCAACCGATGCTGCATTTGCCTCGGCATCCATTGGCGCTGGCGCGTTTCGGAATTCCCGCCATGTGTCCGGCAATCGCCCTGTCGAAGTTTCTGTTTAAGCACGAATCGGCGCGCGCACTTTTTGGCGGAATCGCCGCGCACTCATTTCTTCCCTTGGAGGCTGCGGCCTCCTCGGCGTTTGCCCTGGTGCTTGGGCTCGCGGGTCACACCGTGGGCTGGCCCATGCCACGTGGGGGCTCGCAGCAAATCGCAAACGCGCTCGTCGGCCATCTCGGAGAACTTGGCGGGAAGATCGAGATCAATCAGCAGGTTGAAAATCTGAACGACCTGCCGAAATCGCGCACGATCCTTCTGGACGTTTCGGTGTGGGAATTTTTGCGCATCACCGGCGGTCGCTTGCCCTCCGCATACCGGCGCCGTCTGGAATCATTTCGACATGGGCCCGGGATTTTTAAAATCGATTACGCGCTGAGTGAACCAGTTCCATGGAAAGCTGAGGCATGTCGCCTCGCCGGCACAATCCATCTGGGCGGCGGTATTGATCAAATCGCTGCGGCAGAACGCGACGTTGCGCGCGGAAAAATTCCCGAGCGCCCGTTCACGCTCGTAGCGCAGCAGAGTCTTTTTGACGAAACCCGCGCGCCGCGGGGACAACACACGCTCTGGGCATACTGTCACGTTCCGCTTAATTGCAAGGTCGACATGACGGACCGCATTGAGTCTCAAATCGAGAAACTTGCTCCCGGCTTTCGCCATTGCATTCTCGCGCGTCACAAAATGAGTGCGGGAGACCTTGAAGAATCGAACCGCAACCTGGCCGGCGGCGATATCAACGGGGGTGCGGTAAATCTAATGCAGCTACTTGCGCGGCCGATTCTGAGTCCGACACCTTACCGCACTCCGCTTCGCGGAGTTTATTTGTGTTCAGCTTCAACTCCGCCTGGCGGGGGCGTTCACGGGATGTGCGGTTACCACGCTGCGAGGGCAGCGATGCGCGACATTTTCGGAAAGACTCAGTAAGTCGTGGCGCGCCCCTGAGCCAAAATTATTTCATCTCGAAGGTAACCACATGGAACAAGTGGATTTCTGGCAGTCAGCCAATCGTTGATTTGGTTTGGCAGTCACTTTTCTACGCGCAACCCATCGTTCATCTTCGAACCGTACCTTGATAGATATTCAGCAAAAAGGAATCAGCCCATGAAGATAACAAGACTAATTGCCGCAATAACCGTGAGCGCCGGCCTCATGCTCGGACCGGCTGCTTTGGCGCAAGAGGAAACTCCAGTAGATATGAAGGACCTGCCGTCCCCGGCACAAACCACTATCAAGGAAAAAGCTGGGAGCGATCAGATTCTTCGCGTCGCAAAGGAGACTCACAAGGGCAAGGAATGCTACGACGCCGTCGTGAACCGGAACGGAAAAGAAACGGCGATCCGGGTCGACGCCGACGGCAAGTTCCTCGGCATGCATAAGGAGAAGGCCGAGAAGAAGGAAAAGACCGAGAAATACTAATCGCTGCGAAGCGGACGAGCAGGTGAGCAGGCTCGACCCGGCAGCGAGATCGACGCGCATTAATGGCGAGGGAGTCGTTTGTGCGCAGGTTGCGCACACTGCGGGAGGGGACGGTTTATCTTCAAGGCATCAGCAATTGCATTTTGACATGCGACCGGCTAGCCACCGAGAGCCGTCAATAAGTTAATGGGAGACCCACGAAACGTCGCGCACGCCAAGAAAGTCAGCCAGGAGAAGCATCATAAGGACAAGCATGCTTCAAAGGCTGGCTCTGTTCCGTCGCACCGTACCAGGAACGTCCAACCTGAAAGGAAGGCTGCATCTGTCGCCGACATCACTACTCCAAAGGCCGAAGCTGCAAAGCCAGCTCAACCAGTAGAACCAACACAGCTGGAGAAATCGCTTGTAGTCCTCTCCAACCTTAAAGAACTGGAGTTTCATTCACGAGCGAATATCGAAAAGCTCGCGGAACTCAGCCTGACGATTGAGGAAGAACTCAAACAAAAACAATTTGCCGAAGCTATGGGTGCCGTTTACTCCGCGCAGGACGCCTTCCAATCTAAGATCATGAAACTGATCGAAGACTATGAAGCGGAGTGCACCCGCTTGAAACCTGCCGGGTAAAGTATTCGCCTCAATGGTCAGGGCATTTAGGAGCTCGAAATCTGCGCGTCCGATCTGAACGGGATTCAAACCAAATCAGGAAGTTTCTGAAAATGCTGTAGAGCGTCTGGATCTTGTCGGGTGTTGCCTGACATGAGCACTCAGTTCGAACAACATTGAAACCTAACGGTCAAAAATGAACAGACATGAAAACGAAAAAACTATTCACTGTAGCAATGGTAAGCGCTGGTCTGGCAGTTAGCATTGCTGCGCAAGCGAAAGAAAGAGAACACGAAGAGCAAACTGTCAGCACGTCTGATGTGCCTGCGGCGGTGCAGCAAGCTGCCCAGGCCGAAGCCAAAGGCGGAACAATTGTCCGCTGGGAAAAAGAGGGTGCTAACTTTGAAGCCGTTATCGACAAGAACGGCAAACAGATTGGCGTCGAAATGGATGCAAACGGCAAGGTGCTAAGCAAACACAACGAAGCCAAAGAGCACAAGGAAAAGGCCGCGAACTACTAATCTTTGGGTGGATCGCGTTGTCCTCAACGCGATGGGTGAAGCGCGGCGAAG
>DASSFL010000159.1:0-2901 GCA_035694525.1 Candidatus Udaeobacter sp.
TTCCGGAAGCAGCGGTCTTGGAATCGGCCGGCGTGAAGATCCTTCCAGCCGCTGGATTTTCGTTCCGTTGATTCTCATCGCCGTTGCGTTTGCCTGGCTGCCGCCGCATCTGGATCGTCTCAACCGCTGGACGATCGACGGTAACACCGTCCGGTATCTGGGACTGATCATTACCGCCATTGGTGGATTCGTGCGCGTCGCCACCGTCTTTGAGCTCGGCCACCGCTTTAGCATGTTCGTCGCGGTGCAACCCGATCACCGCCTCAAGACCGACGGGTTTTACCGTTTCGTCCGGCACCCCAGCTATCTTGGAGCGTTACTGGTAATGACCGGTTGGGCGCTCGTTTTTAGAAGCGCCATAGGTCTGCTTTTAACCGCGGCGATGTGCGTGCCTATCATCGCCCTGATCCGTGCAGAGGAAGAATTTCTCGTGCGCGAATTCGGTGAACAATATCGGTCCTATCAGCAACGCACCTGCTGGCGATTGTTTCCGCTCATCTGCTAACTTCCGACCTCCGCCGCTTTTCGTCAGCTTTATGCTTCGCAGCTGGCTTGGCATTGGCTTTCCTGATTGTGCCGCTCAGCCCTCACCCTGGTGTCCCTCCTTCTCAATTGCTCCTTCAGCCTTTTTTTCGTTGGGCAACGTGCCGATGGTAATGCGCAACTTATCCGCGGCGTCTGCGACCACATCTCGCACCCGGTGGCCCTTCTCCTTTGTTTCGCGGTGCAATTGATCGATCGCACGATCCAGCGCTGCCTTGATGCTCGCAGCCGTCCCCCCTTTCTCATATTCGCGTACCACCACCCCTTCCAGTCGCGCAATCACGGCATCAACCGTGTAATTTGGATTCACTTTGAAATCGCCCGGGGGATGATCCTCGATCGCGCTGTAAACGTCGATCACCTGTTCGCTGTGCGCGCCCCAGCGCAGCACCTTGTAAAAAAGCGCACCTTCGCGCTCGCCTTTATAAACCAAATCGATAAGCGCTGCGACGAGCGAAATTGGGACCAGCGCAAAATCGCGCACGTTATCAAGAAACAATTTCAGCTGAAAAACTGCGACGTCCCGCAGAAACCGCCAGCGCTGGCCAGAGGCAGGAGGTGACGGTGATGACACGGAATCCATGCCGGCAATTCTATCAGGCCACGAAAGTGGCGTCACGAATACTCGCCGGGTCTGTCCTCCATTTTTCGTTGAGTAATCTTGCTTCCTTTGCAAAGCCAGCAGAATGCGAGGAGTGTCGAGTATGGAAGCGCAACCGCTATCGCGCGCTTTTTCTGAGCTTTCTACTCCGCTCATCGCAGACGCCGCTCTGCGCTTGAAGGTTCCGCCCCGAATCGCGCCGCCTGGCATTCGGCCAGTCACGCCCAATCAACTTCTCGCGGGCCCGGCCCTGCCGGTCAGACATTTCGGAAGCGTCGATGTTTTTCTCGAAATAATGCAGGCTGCGCAGCTCGGCCAGATCCTGGTAATCGATAACGGAGGCCGTTTAGATGAAGGTTGCATCGGCGATTTGACCGCGCTCGAAGCTCAACACTGCGGTTTGGCTGGAATTATAGTCTGGGGCGCGCATCGCGATACGCCGGAGCTGCGGCAAATTCGTCTGCCTATTTTTAGTTATGGAGTGTGCCCGTCCGGTCCCCGACGCCTCGAGTCTCGTGATTCCTCGGCGTTGCGCTCCGCGCGCTTCGGCGACTTCGTGGTCGAAGCTGGCGATGTCGTTTTCGCCGATGACGACGGCGGTTTGTTTGTCAGTGCGGAGCGTGTCGACGAACTGCTTCGCGTTGCGCACGAAATCCGGGAGCGCGAGCGCCGTCAGGCAGAAGAGATCAAAAGCGGACGCTCGCTACGGGAACAATTGGAGTTTGCGCGTTATCTGGAGAAGCGAGGAACCGATCCTGGTTATACTTTTCGGGAACACCTGCGAAAAATAAGCGGCGCAATCGAAGAATAAACCTTGCCGGTAAGACGCGCGTGATTCCAGCGAAAATTGCGACGCGGGTCAGCGCATTTCATTACCGAAAGGCGATCTAATTCGAGAACTTCATCACTCATGCTCGCTTTCATCTTCGACATTGACGGTACCCTGGTCGATTCCAATGAACTGCACGTCGATTCCTGGGACCGCGCATTCCGCCGGTTCGGCAAACGATTTCCTCGGGAAAAGTTACGCACCCAGATCGGCAAAGGTTCCGACCAATATTTACCCGAGTTTCTTACGCCGGAAGAGATCGACCGTTTCGGCAAAGAGCTGGATGATTACCGGTCCGATCTGTTCAAAAAAGAATATCTCCCAAAGGTGCGACCGTTTCCGAAAGTGCGGGAACTTTTTCAGCGAATCCGTGACGACGACAAACGCATCGTGCTCGCGACTTCCGGCAAAAAGGCTGACACGAAATATTACATCGACCTTCTTAAGATCGATAATCTCATCGACGGATATGTTTCGGGTGACGATGCCGACAGTTCCAAACCGGCGCCCGACATCTTTGCCGCTTCATTGAAAAAGCTTGGCGGCATTTCACCAGCCGATGCCGTAACGGTCGGCGACACAAGATTCGACATCGAAGCCGCCCGAAAAGCCGGCATGAAAACGATCGCGTTTCTCTGCGGTGGAACATCGGGAGCAGTTTTGCGCGAAGCGGGTGCAATCGCCATCTACAGCGATCCCGCCGACTTTCTTGCCCATCACGATGAGCTAATCAAAGGGTTCAAGTCTGAGTCCATTCGCCGCCGCATATGATCAATGATCTTTGGTACAAGAACGCGGTGATCTACTGCCTTTCGGTTGGTACCTACATGGACTCTAATGGCGATGGGACCGGCGATTTCCGGGGACTAATGCGCCGCCTTGATTATCTGCATGGGCTGGGCGTGACTGCGATCTGGCTGATGCCGTT
>DASSFL010000160.1:0-1305 GCA_035694525.1 Candidatus Udaeobacter sp.
AGGCCGGGTCTACCGCATCAAGGATGGAAAGGCTTCGTCTGCCAACATCGCGGCGTGACGCGATGTTGGAGAAGCGTCGCAGCGTTCGGATCTCGACTAAAACTTCCATTGAGGACGAGATCGCGCATCTGCGCGGTCTCGATCTCAAAGGTCTTCGTTCACGATGGCAGAGCGTATTTCAGAAACCGCCGCCCGATCATCTGCCGCGGCATTTGCTGTTCGCAATCATCGTCTATCGGATTCAAGCCGACCGCCTTGGCGACCCAGATCACGAGACCAAGCAGGTTCTTGATCGGACGGACGCAAAGAGCACTTGCGTGACAATGTCTGCGCGTCTCGTCAGCTTCGATCAGAAGCGGACTGAATTAACGCCCGGAACGGTTTTGGTACGAGAGTGGGATCGACGCTCACAGCGGGTAATGGTGATGCCCGACGGCTTTGCCTGGAATGGCCAGACCTATGACAGCCTCTCCAAAGTCGCTTTCGCGATCACCGGAACCAAATGGAATGGTCCGCGCTTTTTTGGCCTGAGAGACAAAGAAGATCGGTTGGACGCGGGGGCTCGATTATGAAGGCTCCTTCGGTCAGGGCCGTCCGCTGTGCCATCTACACCCGCGTCTCCACGGAATATGGACTCGACCAGGATTTCAATTCGCTGGATGCCCAGCACGATGCCGCGTCAGCCTATATAAAGAGTCAGGCCCATGCGGGCTGGACGCTGATCCGGTCGCGATATGACGACGGCGGATATTCCGGTGGGTCCACCGATCGTCCCGACCTGCAGAGATTGTTGGACGATATCCGCTCTCGGAAACTTGATGTCATTGTCGTCTACAAGGTCGATCGCCTGACGCGATCACTGGCCGACTTTGCCAAGCTCGTGGAACTGTTCGACGCGCACGGCGTCTCGTTCGTCTCGGTCACCCAGCAGTTCAACACCACGACCTCAATGGGCCGCCTGACACTCAACGTACTTCTGTCCTTCGCCCAGTTTGAGAGGGAGGTCACTTCCGAGCGCATCCGCGACAAGATCGCTGCCTCCAAACGAAAGGGGCTTTGGGTTGGCGGCCCCCTCCCCCTCGGTTATCACATGAAGGGCGACAAGATTGCCGTTGTCGAGGACGAGGCAGAGCGAGTCCGCCTGATCTACCGACGCTATCTCGAACTCGGCGGCGTCAACGCGCTGGTACGAGACCTCCGGAAGCGAGATATCCGAACCAAATCTAGACTGCTCGCGACCGGTGTCACCCGAGGGGGTATTCTCTTCGGCCGTGGGTCGTTGTTCTATCTGCTGCGCAACCGCTT
>DASSFL010000161.1:0-1019 GCA_035694525.1 Candidatus Udaeobacter sp.
GGGGGAAAAGGAACGCGCGAAACGCTGGCTCAAGCGAGCTCTCGAAATGAATCCAGACGATTCTGTCTTGCTCTACAACGTGGCCTGCAATTTCGCGACCCTCGGCGAGGTCGAGGAGTCGATCGGCTTTCTCACACGAGCTACCGAGCACGGCACGGTGAGCGCGGCTTGGATGCGGAACGATACCGACCTCGCGTCCTTGCGCGGGGACGCTCGCTTCCAGGCGCTGCTCAAGCAGTTGGAGGGAAAGGGAGCCGCGACCGGCGCATGAAGTCCGGTTCAAAGCGCCCTCGGCGAGACGGAGTTTTCTTGTGCTAAGATCGCGATTGCGGTGCCCGCGACGTTCGCGCAAGCATTCGACTCACAGCGAATGGAGCGCGCGCAGGCCGCTTGTGCTTTGATCGCGATCGCAATGGTTCACAGCGATAATCGCGCCGCGGCCGCGATTGCGATGGGGATTTTTGCAACCGGAGTGGCAGTATGCGCGCTTCTAATTGCCAGCCACGACGAGCCATTCACCGGAGAAATTTCCGTCAAACCCGATGTGCTGCTCCAAGTCAGGCCGGAGTGATCATCCAGTCCGCACTCGAAGTGCATGCGTTCGCTTCAACGCTTTAACGATTCAACGTATAAAAAACGGGGACGCATCGGTTGAAAAAACTTAAAAGCCCGACGCGTCCCCAGTCAGATTTCGACCCTTTTAGCGTACGACTCGCAACGTGGTGGTCGCAACAATTCAAAAGGTAACGCCGTCGTTAACTTGCCATGGCTCGCGTGACGCCTGAAACGTAGTCGAATATTTCCTATTCAACGCTGCAATTCGCCGTGGCGAACGCTTCAACGTCTTAAGTTTCAACGAGACCAAAAAACGCAGCGTCGCACGACAAACAGAAAGCCGATCACCGCAGGCATTGAAGGTTGATCAACGCAGATTGGTTTGAAGAATGTTGAGCGGGGCGAGATTGTCTCGCCGGTAGGATGCATTGCCAGTAAGTGTCGGTGCTTAATTTGGCAACGCC
>DASSFL010000162.1:0-2879 GCA_035694525.1 Candidatus Udaeobacter sp.
GCGGCGGTGGTCAGATTGCAGACCTGGATATTGTCGTCAGCACAAGCTTGCAGAAAACGCTCAAGCCGGGCGCTGGAGTGTTCCGGTCCCTGGCCTTCGTAGCCGTGCGGAAGTAACAGCACAATCCCGCTTGGTCGCTGCCATTTCGATTCGGCTGAAACGATGAATTGATCGATTATCGTCTGTGCGCCATTGGAGAAATCACCGAACTGCGCTTCCCACAAACAAAGCATCTTCGGGTAATCGAGCGAGTACCCATAATCGAACCCGAGTACGGCAGCTTCTGATAGCGGGCTATTGTAAATGCAAATGCGCGCTTGTTTTTCGGCAAGATGCATGAGGGGCACGTAAGGCTCGCCTGTCTTCGCATCGTACAGCACCGAGTGCCGTGTGCTAAAAGTGCCGCGCGAGCTATCCTGCCCCGACAATCGAACTGGAATACCCTCAAGAAGCAGTGATCCAAACGCCAGCGCCTCGGCGTAATGCCACTCATAGGGACCGCCCTCCTCGAAGACTTTGCGCTGATGGTCAAGCACGATGCGCTTAATTTTCGGCTGAATATCGAAACCCTCCGGAACGCGAGTGAGACCATCGACAATGGTTTTCAGCGTCTTCTCACTGATCGCAGTCGGCTCGGATTCGCTCGAGTATTCGGGTTGAAATATCGCCGTGGATTCCTTGAATTTGGCTTTCTCGCTGGCCTTGCGTTTCTCAATGGCGTCGACTTCATCGCGCGTCATTTCTAGGCGCAAACCGAACTCGGTTTCCAGCGAGGCGGCGTCGTCTTCGCTCAATGTCCCCGCTTCAAGCAATTCCCGTTTGTAAAGCTGAGTGACCGACGGGCGCTTCTCGATCTTTGCGTAAAGATCCGGCTGGGTAAACGAAGGCTCGTCGCCCTCGTTGTGGCCGTAGCGGCGATAGCAATACATGTCGATTACTACGTCGCGCCCGAATCTCTGGCGAAAATCGAACGACATATCGCTAACAAATTTAACCGCCAACGGATCGTCGCCGTTCACATGAAAAATGGGCGCCTCGATCATCTTTGCGATATCGGTGGAGTAAGTTGATGACCGCGCATCCTTTGGGAGTGTCGTAAATCCGATCTGGTTGTTTACAACAATGTGGATGGTCCCGCCGGTGCTGTAACCGTGTAACTGCGACAAATTGAGTGTCTCAGCCACGATTCCTTGCGCGATAAAAGCGGCGTCGCCGTGCACCAGCAACGGCAAGACTTTCCGCCTGTGCTCGGTGTCGCCGCGAATCCGTTGTCTGGCGCGCGCTTGTCCTTCGACCACAGGATCGACAGCTTCTAGATGGCTCGGATTCGATGAGAGCCTGATCTCGACCTCTCCGCCGGAGGCCAGTTTTCGTACAGAATGATAGCCGAGGTGGTATTTGACGTCGCCATCGCCGGCGACGAGTTCGGGAATGTAATTCTCGGTAAACTCCGTAAAGATGACCTTGAGCGATTTGCGTAGAAAATTTGCCAGGACGTTGAGCCGGCCGCGATGCGCCATGCCCATGCAAATTTCTTCGACGCCGCTTTCTGTACATTTATGCAGAATGGTGTCCAGAATCACCATGAGTGACTCCGAACCCTGAAGTGAGAACCTTTTTTGCCCCACGTAACGCGTGTGCAGGAAAATCTCGAAAGATTCCGACTCAAGTAGCGCCCGTAACAGCGCCACCTGCACTGCCGCGGGAGTCGAATGTTTGTGCGGTCGCGTCTCCAATCGCTTGCGGACCCATTCGCGCACTCGCGGATCCTGGATGTGCATGAATTCCGATCCAATGGAGTCGGCATAAATTCTCTCCAAGCCGGAGACCATTTCGCGTAATGTCATGGGCCGATTGTCGAGGAAGAATTTTGATGAAACACGCAGGTCTAGGTCTGCCTCGCTAAATCCAAACTCGCGGAGACTCAGCAAGGGATTTTGCGGGCGCGTCTCTGCCAGGGGATCGACCCGTGCAATTGTATGCCCAAGCGAGCAATACGCGTAAATGAGACCATCGACGCGCGTCTGCAACGCTGCTTCGCGGGCCTCCGCAGCGGCCGCGCCGTCGCGCTGCGGCAAATTCCCAAGCTCGAATCCCTCAAAGAAGGCCGACCATCCGGCGTCAACCGACTCAGGGTTCCGCTGCCAGCGGCGGTAATTCTCTTCGATCAGTTCCAGGTTTGCGCGAGCACCAATTGAAGTGCGCATAGCAGATTTAATCTCCGATGATTACGCGGGGCGGCAAGTTGACAGTACAGAGGCAGCCTCGTTACTTGCTGCGCATGGTTCCGAGAGGGATTGTAAAACAGTTGGGACCGACCTGAGGATGAAGACAAATTCGTATCGAAAGCTGTTAGTTGCGCTACTGATCCTGGCGCGAGCAGTAGCTTCTTTTGGCCAAGCCGATTTTAACCAGGCCGATCCGGCTTCAGAACCGGCCGTCCTGGCAGTGGCGAAGGTCTTGCCGGCAGTCGCGAATATTAACACCGAGCGCGTAGTGAGGCGCACGGTGCGCGATCCGGTAGAGGATTTTTACGCGCAATTCTTTGGTTACAATCGCGTCCGGCCGCGCGAAGTTCGCCAGACGCTGCAAAGTCTCGGCTCCGGTTTCATTATCGACCCGGCAGGCTACATCGTTACCAACCAGCACGTGGTCGAGCGCGCCGCAGATTTGAAAATTCACGTGACGACAAACGACGGCAAAACGTACAGCGCTCACTACATCGCTGGCGATGACAAGACCGATTTGGCATTCATCAAGATCGACGCCGAGACGGAATTTCCTTTTATCAGTCTTGATAATATTTCTCCAAACTTGCTGGGCCAGACTGTAATCGTAGTAGGTAACGCAGTTGGATATGGGAGCTCGATCAGTCGGGG
>DASSFL010000163.1:0-1845 GCA_035694525.1 Candidatus Udaeobacter sp.
GTTCCCGCGGGCCTGTTTACCAGTTGATCCAATTCCGAAATTGCAAGATCGTGCTGCCCGTTCCACGCATAAACGACGGCCAAGTTGCAACGCACGATCGCTGCGCTCGGTGCTGCATTTTCGAAGGTCGCCAAAGTGCAAGCTTGTTCGGCCTCTTGAACACCTTGTTCTTGCCGTCCAAGACCGGCGTCGATCATCGCGAGCAAACCCAAGGCACGGCCATCAGACGCGTCGGCCAACACAGCTTTTTCAACTTCGAGACGAGCTGCGGCGAATGCGGCCTGCGCGCCTTCCTTGTCGCCACGCATTCGCGCGGCCAGACCCGCGTACCAGCCCTTGGGATACTTTACGCCGTTGAAAACGAACGTGGTCTCGGCAGCGCGAGCAGAAATCCGCGACACGGAATCAGGATCATGGCTCCAAAGCGCCAGAATCAGATTGTGCAAATCTCTGATCGCGCCGCTCGGGTCCTCCTCCGGTGTAACGGTTGCGATGGCTGCGCGCAGTGGACCGAGTTCCCCTTCACTCTCCAGCGGACCGAAAGTGCGGAAGACTCGGTACGTCGCTGAGCGATCTGGCGGCAATACTCTGAGCAACCTACTCATTACGCCATCGAAGCGATCGTATCGCCGCATTAAGCGATAGGTATTCGCGAGGGTGAAAAGATTCTCTGTTGCGCGTGGTTCAAGCGCAACGGCCCTCTCTAAGAAACGCACAGCATCATCCCAACGACTTTGACGACGCGCAATCGATCCGGCGCTCGTCTCGAGTTCGGCGCTATTTGGCATCGTCTGACGCGCAAGATCTATTTCCAGACGGCCTTGCTCGACATCATTGTTGGCCAAGACGAAATGGTCAGCTAAAGCGAGGTGCACCGGGCCAAAGCCGGGCGCCACGCGTCGCGCTTTCTCCAAGGCGACTTCAGCCAGCGCGCGGTAATCGATATTTCGCTTTTCCACCGGCGTGATCTCTTTGGTTTGGTAGAGAATGTCGTAAGCCTTTGCCAACTCACAGTAAGCGAGCACGAATTTTGGATCGCGGTTTACCGCTTCATTCAGAAGAGAAACCTTTTGTTCGAGTACCGATGCCCATTCGGCGGTGTCTTTTACCAGCACTTCGATAGCCTGAGCGCGAAGGTAAAGATCATAGGCGCGCAAATCGTCGGTCGGCGCCTCGTTCAGCGCAACGGTCTCGTTAGGCGAGAGACGGGCTTTTAATCGCGCGGCGACGGCTTGCGTGATTTCGCTTTGGAGCGCGAACACGTCTTTCATCGTCCGCTGATACGCGCCGGTCCACGGATGGGCGCTGTTGCGAAGATCGACAAGTTGGAGCGTAACGTGCATTTGATCATGGTCGCGCGAAACCGTTCCCTCGAGCAGGTACCGCACTCCAAGATCGTGACCGATTGCGTGAAGGTTACGCTCCTTACCCGGCGGGTACGAACGGGTGCTCTGATTGCCGATCACTTTCATTCCGGCAAGCTTCGCCAAATCACCCGTTATCTCATCCTGGATTCCCACTGTGAAATATGTGTCCTCGCCATTCGCACTGAGATTTTCGAATGGCAAAACCGCGATCGATCGTTCCATCTCAGCGGAGGATTTGCTGCGTTGAAATAACCAAGCTCCCAATGCAATTGCCGGGATGAGTAACGTGGCCCCTACCGCAGCCAGGGTGGACCGTCTCCGACGCGCACGTGCTTCCGCGCTGTATTTTGCGTAGCAGCGGTAGACCGCAGACAATAGTTCGCGCGCAGACTGCGGCCGGTCCTTCAGATCCGGTGCCAGCATCAATTTCAAAAGTGAAATGACGCGCGTTGGAACGTGGAGACCCTTGAGTTGTTCA
>DASSFL010000164.1:0-2335 GCA_035694525.1 Candidatus Udaeobacter sp.
GACCTTCATTGCGCGGCAAGCCTGTAGCGGTGGGGGGCGCGCGCGATCGACGCGGCGTGTTGACCACGTGCAATTATGAGGCGCGCAAATTTGGAGTGCATTCGGCGATGCCGACGTTCATGGCACTGCAACGTTGCCCGAATTTGATCGTGCTGTCGACGCGGTTCGATGTCTATCGGCGCGAAGCTGCAAAGATTCGCGGAATCCTGTATCGGTTCACGTCCCTGATCGAGCCGTTGTCGCTCGACGAAGGTTATCTCGATGTGAGCGCTCATCCCGGCGCACCGGGGCCACTCGCACAGGTGATCCGCGGGACAATCTTTCGAGAAACGAAGCTCACTTCATCAGCCGGCATTGGTCCCAACAAATTGATCGCGAAAATCGCCAGCGAAATGAATAAACCAGATGGTCAATTCGAAGTGAAACCGGAGGAAGTGGCGGGTTTCATGCAAGATTTGCCGGTTCGCAAGATTTGGGGAATCGGTGAGAAAACCGAGCGAAAGCTGGAAGAACTCGGGGTAAAAACATGCAGTCAGTTACAGCGCTTCTCGCGCCCGGAGCTAATCAATCTTTTCGGCAAATTCGGCCTGGATCTTTACGATCTTTGTCGCGGCAACGACGACCGGCCGGTCGAACCGGATCGTCCACGGAAATCGCTAAGCACTGAGGAAACGTTTGCTGTCGATCTGACGACGCTCGAGCAATGCGAAGAAAAGCTCGAGGAGCTCTTTCAGGATTTGATGGCCGATCTGGCGCAAAAGGAATCAACCCGCGAGATCACAAAAATATTCGTGAAATTGAAATTCAACGATTTCACGCGAACTACTGCTGAGCGGGCCGGGCTTGGGCCTACGTTACCAGACTTCCGCGCTCTTCTCGATGAAGCGTTTGGTCGTACCGGAAAGCCGGTGCGTCTCATTGGCGCTGGTGTCCGTTTCGCCGAAACGACACCGGAAAATGCACAGCTGAACCTGCTGTAGTGGTCCGCCTGAGGCGGATGTCGGCCACAAGGCCGTCTCGTTTGTCGCGACGAGACAGGGTTCTGCAGTTTCTAAATCGCTTCGCGCGTGTGATAATTTGAGTGGTCGAAATGACTTCCGCGCAGGAAAGGAAAATCAGGCAAACCGGTTGTGATGTTCGCTTTGATAACCTGACGCGACAATTGTACGCGACTGATGCTTCGATTTATCAGATCGAGCCGATCGGGGTGGCGTTTCCGAAAGACGCACAGCAAGCGAGCGCAGTCATTCGCACAGCCGCTGACTCGGGCGTTTCAGTCACTCCGCGTGGGGCCGGCACGAGTCTGGTGGGGAACGCGATTGGCGAAGGTTTGATTGTCGAGTTCTCACGCTACAACCGCCAGATCACTGACCTTGACCTCGAAAAACGCAGCGTAAATGTCGGGGCAGGCGTTGTTCTCGATCAGCTCAACGATTTTCTAAGGCCTCATGGATTTTGTTTCGGTCCGGATGTAGCAACGAGCTCACGAGCGACGCTTGGCGGAATGATCGCGAATAATTCTTCCGGCGCGCGCTGCCCAATCTACGGGACGACCGCCGATCACGTGATCTCCTTGGAAGTCGTGATGGCCAATAGTCGCGTCGAGACGATTGGCCAAATGCACGAATCGTTGTGCGCGGAGGGAGCTGAAATCGAGAATCTCATCCGGACACGAAGCGCGGAGATGGTCGAGCGCTGGCCGCCGGGCTTGATAAAACGCTGGCCCGGTTACGGCATCGAAAGGTTCCTGCGTGCGCCCAATGACCTCACGAATATTTTCGCGGGCAGCGAAGGAACGCTCGCTGCGATTTTCTCCGCCGAACTCAAGATTTCGCCGCTCCCCAATGAAAAAGGCTTGGGCCTGGTCTTTTTTTCCTCGGTGGATGAAGCGATGCAAGCCACTGTTGAGCTTCTCGATCTTAAACCGGCCGCCATTGAGCACATCGATCGTCCTTTACTCGATCAAACCAAAGGCCAGCTACATTTTCAGGCGGCGCGCGACCTGCTCGAGCTCGACACGCAGCCTTGCGAATCGATTTTGATCGTTGAGTTCTATGATGACGTCGCCGAACGATTGTCGATTCTACAAGCGAGAAAAATCGGCCTGCGCACCAAAATCCTCACCGAGCCAGCGCAAATGAATCTGGTCTGGTCGGTGCGCAAATCCGGCCTCTCGCTTTTGACCGGCTGCATCGGGCCTGCCAAGCCGGTCGCGTTTATCGAAGATGCTGCTGTTCGCCCGGCGCAGTTGCCGGAATACGTACGGGGATTGCGATCGATCATGCAACCGCTCGCGCTGGAAGCGAGTTACTACGGTCACGCTGCCAGCGGACTT
>DASSFL010000165.1:0-3133 GCA_035694525.1 Candidatus Udaeobacter sp.
GGAGGCGTACCGTGTTTTCTCCGCGGCATGGGTTCTTGATCGGTCGTGTTTTCATCCTCGTCGTAGAGCAGACCAAGGCCGGTCTCTAACAGGCAAGCCGGGCAAACTCCCTGCCGCGTGCTGCTGGGAATTTTTGCCGAGCACTTTCCGCAAACATTGCTTACTGTCTCCATCCTCATGCCGAGACAACCCGCTGTCCCAATAGAATAATGCAAGAAATCCGTGGCCGGGTTACGCGCGTAATACAGCGATGAGATGGCGCAACTCATCCTCGATATCGCCAGGAACCATTACCGTATGGGCGATCTCTTCGCGTAACAGTTGCCGGTAACGCTGGCGCAACCGATGGCATGCTTGCTTCACCGCGTTCTCAGTCATCCCGAATTCGTGCGCAGTGTCCGCTTGCGAAGGGCGATCCGGCTCGTCTGTGAGCGATTTCTGTAACTGGTCAAACAGTGGCATTTTGCCAGCGGCACGATATTCGTCTTCCAGTCGCGCGAGCACCTGGTCAAGGACTGTCAGCGCCCAATGCCGCTCGTAGATGTGATCGGCACTTGCCATGCCCGCTGGTTCAAAACCGGCGCGTTCGCGCTCACGAAACTCTTCCAGCGGAATTAACCGCTGGCCTTCGCCGCGTTTGATGGCCATGGCGCGGTTCCGTTCGTTCATCAGGAAATGTTTGACTGATGTCAGCAGATAAGAACGCAAGCGCCCTTTCTCTTTGCGCACGGTATCCAGGTCGCGGCGTTCCAGTAGCAACGCGAAGAAACCCTGGGTGAGATCTTTCGCCTCTTCGGGCTCGACACCCTGTCGCCTGACGAAGCCATAAATTGGTCGCCAATAAACGCGGCAAAGCTTTTCGAGCGCTTCTTGCGCCGTTGGCGATTGACCTTGTGCCTCCAGCACCACACTCCAGTGAGTTGTTTTGAACGCGACGCCCCCGCTTTGCGCGCTTATGCCAAGCCCAGTCGGCCAGGTTAGCTGGTCACCTATCCGCATACTATCCGCATTTTTGCCACCATATTGAGAAGGCGCTTCACTCGGCCTCCTTCGACTTGGCTGCTATGGCTTCCGGCGTGTAGCTGGCGCAATCGCAGCAGGGCATCTCGCCGACCTTGCATAAGAACAGGTCGTATTCGAGGAAGTGCCAGCCCGCCTTGCACTCCGTCTTGGTCAATCGCGCGTCATCATGCATGATCGTGTGCCATCGTTCTGCTGTCATGACGCAATCCAGTTGAACAACGCTTGGTAGCGCTGCGTGATCGTCATGTGCGCGTAGGCGTATGGCCGTACACGCGTTCCACTCCACGGTCTGCGTCGTTGGATGTGGTCATTCTTTTTCCGGCCTTTTCCGTGCACGACGCGGATGGATGTTTTCATTGTGTGCCGAAGCCGTTCCCTTGGAACACCAAGTCGTTTGCGGTGTCGAAAGCCTGCGCCCAGCATTGGGGCGGACCAAAGCCAGGCTTACAAATGAGTGGACCGGTAACAGGAAACGCGGGGACGATCGTGAGACTCTGGCGTTGAGCTGGAAGAGGAGTCGGCTCGGCGAAACAAGCAAGCGCGAGCAGATTGAGAAATAGACCGGAACGCAAACGCGGCCTGCTAGTCGGATTTTTTGTGATTTTCGTTATTATTTTCAATGTATTTTTTCCCTTCGCCATCTTTTCCAAGATTTGCCAACCCAAGTTTGAAAAAAATATTTCCAGAATCGGAAAAATTCCGAACTCTGGTCCCGCACTAGAACCGCGACAATAGTCCGCTAAAGGCAGGCCGCGCTATTGGACCTTAGTTTATTAAACTTTAGTATAATGCGGGAAGGCCACTAAGGAGGGTTAGGGAGTTAGCCAGTTAGGGGGCCATTGACCCGTTCGTCTTCGCTCAGGGCAGGCTCTGATGGGAACTGGCGGTTCGGGTAAACCGCCCCCTACCTTGCACTGATGCCGCAGCGTTGCGTCAATCGAACTAATTCAGCCACAGATCGCACCCTCATCTTCTCCATCACGTGGGCACGGTGGACTTTCACCGTCTGCTCGACGGTGCCGAGGTCGCCGGCAATTTGTTTGTTCAATTTGCCAGCGACGACATATTCGAGCACCTCTCGCTCGCGCGGTGTGAGCGTGGCCAGGCGCGCGCGGATTTCGGAAAGTTCGGCCTGCTCCCGCCGAAGGGCCCGGTCTTTCTCAATTGCCACACGAACTGCTGCAAGCAGGTCTTCATCGTTCACGGGCTTAGTGAGGAAATCACTGGCGCCGTCTTTCATTGCCTGGACGCCCGTCGGAATATCACCGCGACCGGTCAAAAAAATAATGGGCAGGAGGCTGCCTGCTTTGGCGAGGACGTGTTGGAGTTCGAGACCATTGAGGGACGGCATAGCAAGGTCGAGCACGAGACAGCCCACTTTCTGCGGATCATATTGCGTCAGAAATTCCTCTGCAGACGCAAACGGAGCCACAGCGAAGCCAGCCGCACGCAACAGACGCGAGATGGAGCTCCGTACCGGCGCGTAATCGTCCACAACAAAGACGGTTGGACTAGGACGCGCAGTCATGAACCTTTCCTCTTAGTTATGACTGCCTCCCCGTCTGACTTACCTATAGGAAGACTGAAGTGAAACGTTGCGCCGCGGTCGGGATTGTTTGTGGCCCAGAGTTTTCCTCGATGCGCGGAAATGATGGTACGGCACACCGAAAGGCCCAGCCCCATGCCTTCCTCTTTTGTGGTGAAGAAAGACTCGAAAATTTGTTCCATTTTTTCCTCCGGAATGCTGCCGCCCCCGTCGATGACGGAAACAATCACTGCGCTGTTGCCGTTCTGGATTCCAGTGCGAATGAGCAATCGGCGCTCCTGAATGTGGCAATCCGCCATTGCGTCACAAGCATTGACCACCAAGTTGAGTAAAACCTGCTGAAGCTGAACCGGGTCGCCCGTGACCGTGGGCAGAGTCCGCGCAAGTTCGATATCAACGGTCACGTGTTGATTGACCAGATCACTATGGATCAGCTTCAAGACATCCTCCACGACTTCGTTGATACGGAGAGAATGCTGCCGCACCTCGCCTTTTTTCAGCCAAAGGCGCAAGCGACGGATGACTTCGCCGGCACGCTTGTCTTCACTTACGATCTCATTAAGA
>DASSFL010000166.1:0-5161 GCA_035694525.1 Candidatus Udaeobacter sp.
ACCCCTGCCAGCGCCATGGATGCTCCCATCAATTTCAGGAAATCGCGTCGCGACCACTCGTCGCCGTTCAGCTCCGCTGCGCCCTGTGGAAATTCGCGTTCGAGCCACCGCCGGAATTCGGGCGAATCGCTGTATTCGCCCAGACTGCGCCAGTAATGCTTGCCGGTTGGTGGCTCTGGTGGATGCTGAAATACGCGTTTCATCGGTGGCACCCCTGACAGTTGGTTGGCGGATTGACGTTCCAGTGCTCTTTCAACGTCCGGCCGATCTCTACCTGGCTAAGTTTCTGCTTCTTCGAAAAATCCTCGCCCGCATCCTGCGGCTGTCCGTACTTGGCAACAAATTCCGCCGGTTTCACATCGTCCGGTTTCCAATCGAGATTGAAAACCTGATCTTCCGGCCGCAGAAAATTCTCGGGGTGCCGATGGCATTCGAGGCACCACGCCATGCTGTGCGGCTTGGCCAGATACACCGTCGACATATGATTGACCGGGCCGTGGCAGCTGAAACAACTAATGCCGCGGTTCACGTGCGCGGCGTGATTGTAATAAACGTAATCGACGGTGCGATAGATCCACACCCAGTCCACCGGGTTGCCCGTTTTCCAGCTCGCCCGCACCGGCTCCAGTTTCGGATTATCTTTCTGCACCTGTGTATGGCAATTCATGCAGGTCTGGGTGTTCGGCACATTCGAGTGGGCCGCCATTTCCACAAAGCTGTGGCAATACCGGCAATCCATTCCCAATTGCGAGACGTGGATGTCATGGGGAAAGGGCACCGGCTGGATCGGTTCGTAGCCAATCTTTGTGTACTTTGGCGTCGCATAATACCAGGTCGCTGCGGTCAATCCAGAGACCGCAATGATGCCGCAGATCACCAGTTTAAGCGGTATCCAGTTGGTCCAGCGTGGAAAGAAGTTGGCCATGGATATCAGGCAAATGCGGGTCCGCTGGACATCACCAGCCACCACAACGAATCAATGTTGAAATCGGAATGCGCTGTGTTCAGACGGTCCAAAAGGGTTAAGGTTTCTTCGCCCGAGGGGAAACCAAGATTCTATAAATCTGTTTGGCGGGTAGCAAAATAAAATTCATGACTCAATTTCATGCCGCAAAAAGCGTTCGCCCGTCCGATACAGAAAAGCGAACAATTGGCAAAACTGATGACGACAAAAGTTCGGCGGCACGTCAAGCCTGGAAGCGCGACATTTGATTGGACAGGGGAAGTTGTCAGCATCAATGCTGCAGCATTTAGTAAGACGCCCTGTGAATTCGAGACGAAAACGACTGGTTTTGTTTCTGGCGGGATTTTTCATTGTCGGAATGGCACGCGCTGAAGATGTCGATCTCCTCCTGACGAATGGGAACGTTTACACCGTCACGGAGAAGCAACCGAAGGCCGAAGCGGTCGCGGTAAAGACCAACCGAATCGTTTTCGTTGGCTCAAACGAAGACGCAAAGAAATTTCATGCTGCGAAGATTATCGATCTTCGCGGTCGCACAGTCGTGCCCGGCTTCACCGATTCGCATTGCCACATTTTCGGGATCGGCAAGCGCGAAATGCGATTGAACCTGGAAGGCACAAATTCGCTTGAAGACTTTCTGGCCAGGGTGAAAGGACGCGTCGACAAAACGGGCTCCGGCAAATGGATCACTGAACGCGGCTGGATCGAAACGTTTTGGAAGCCGCCGAAATTTCCAACGCGCCAGGACCTCGACAAGATCGCGCCAAACAATCCTGTATTTCTCACGCGCGCGGATGGCCACGCTTCAATTGCTAATTCGGCCGCGCTTAAAATTGCCAGAATTGACAGGAACACGCCGGATCCGTTTGGCGGGCAAATTTTGAAAAAGAACGGCGAGCCAAATGGAATGCTGCTTGATAACGCGCAGGACCTTGTCGCAAAAAACATTCCAAAAGCTACTCAATCTGAGCGCGAAGAGGCGCTGCTGCGCGGGATCGACCGCGAGGTCAAACTCGGCTGGTGCGAAATTCAGAACGCCGGCAGCCACAAGGAAGATATCGATCTTATCCGGAAAGCATTCGAGGCTGGCAAAACGAAAATCCGATTCGTCAACGCCGTCTACGGTCCCGGTCAAGACGCACAGAATTTCTTGCGGGAAGGACCCACTATCAACGCTTTCGATCATCATTTCACCCAGCGTACGATCAAAGTGCTGTTCGACGGCGCGCTCGGCTCCCGCGGCGCAGCACTGTTGAAGCCGTACAGTGACGCGCCCGAAACTTCCGGTCTTCTCAGGGAGAACCCTGAAGACCTTCGACCGCTGTTCGAAGAAGCGCTTCGCCGCGGCATCCAGGTGGAAACACACGCGCTCGGCGACCGGGCTAACCGACTAATTCTCGATCTTTACGAGCAGGCTTTCAAAGCCGTGCCGGCCAACGAACGGAAAATTCGCGAACCGCGCTGGCGCATCGAGCACGCTCAGATTGTCGATCCAGACGATATTCCCCGGTTCGCAAAACTTGGCGTGATCCCGTCAATGCAGCCATCGCATGCGATCAGCGATCTGTTTTTCGCTCCGGCTCGACTTGGAATGGATCGTCTCGTCGGCGCGTATGCGTGGCAAAGCCTTCTCAAGAGCGGCTGTATCATTGCAGGAGGTTCCGACGCACCTGTCGAACGTGGCGAACCGATGATCGAATTCTACGCCGCCGCCGCACGCAAAAGCATCAAGGGCGAGTCGGGCGAAGGCTGGCATCCCGAGCAGGCCGTGTCGCGGGAGGACGCGCTGAAAATGTTTACGATCTGGCCAGCTTACGCTGCATTCGAGGAAAAGGACAAAGGCTCAATCGAAGTCGGCAAGCTTGCCGATTTCACTGTCCTGTCACGAGACATCATGAAAATCCCTGAAACGGAAATTCTTGAAACGCAGAACGAAATGACAGTGATTGCCGGTGAAATTATTTACTCGCGCTGAGTACACCGGAAATCTTTACTTTTATGAACCACAAAGACGCGCATCAGCTTCTGAGAACGAGTCATCCTCGAATGGCCGAGTTGATTGCACGCTCGCGTCGCTACAACATCACGCCGGCGGTTTCAATTCGGCCATTCGATGCGCTTGCAGAATCAATCGCTTATCAGCAACTGAGCGGCAAAGCTGCGGCCACTATTTTTGGGAGGGTCCGCGCTCTTTATCCAAAGAGAAAATGGCTCGACCCCGAACAACTTCTCGCGACGCCGGATGAAACGCTTCGTGCCGCCGGTCTGTCACGCGCAAAAACCGCCGCGTTAAAAGATTTGGCTGCGAAAACCATCGACGGCACCGTGCCATCGGCCCACGCGCTTATCCGCATGAGCGATGATGAGATCATTATACGTCTGACTACGGTTCGTGGAATCGGCCGATGGACGGTTGAGATGCTTCTTCTTTTCGATTTGGGCCGGCCGGATGTCTGGCCGGTTGACGATTACGGGGTGCGCAAAGGTTTCGCGAAAACTTTCGGCCGCCGAAAACTGCCCACTCCAAAACAGCTCATGAAGTTCGGAGAAAAATGGCGGCCCTATCGTTCGGTAGCCGCCTGGTATTTCTGGCGAGCGCTGGACAAGTCAGAGGAGTTAAAAGTTAAAAAGAGTTAAAACGGATTCCCTTTTTAACGCTTTTAACTTTGTGACTCTTTAACTTTGCGCCCGTTTAACCTTGCGCTCCGTTGTGCACCTCATTAGAACGAGCGCATTATGGCGATGATTCATGTTAATCGGGGCGCAACAAGTTTGGGCGTATTTTCCGAAGAGGAAGTTCGCGAAGGTCTGCGCACTGGCCGTTTCGTTCCCACGGACATCGGGTGGCGCGAAGGAATGGCAAACTGGCAACCGCTTTCCCAGTTTACAGAGTTTGGGGCGGGGTCGCCTGGTGCGCCGCCTGCGCAGATCAGCGCAGCCGCGACCTCAGAAGCTGCCGCCCCGCGCAGCGGTCTGCCGTGGGAGCACCGGCAAGAGCGTGGCTTTTTCAACGCGTTCGTCGAGACCCTGGTGATGGTACTCACGAAACCGGGCGAAGCATTCGCAGTGATGAAACGCGAAGGCGGTTTAGGCGAGCCGCTCATTTACGGGCTCATCGGCGGGTCTCTCGGCGGCATCGTCTCGCTTCTATTCTCGCTGGGCTTGCAGTCCGCCGGTTTCTTCGCTGATCGCCACGATACGTTTTCGGCGATGGCCGGGATGGGCGCTGGCTCCGCCGCATTTATCGTTCTAATACCGCTGTTCGTCATTATCGGATTGTTCATTGGTAGCGCGATCGTGCATCTCTGTTTGATGATCGTAGGTGGCGCGAATCAATCGTTTGAGACCACGTTCCGCGTTCTCGCTTTCTCTCAAGGTTCTACCGGTCCTTTGCAGATGATCCCGGTTTGTGGCGGACTGATCTCCGGCGTTTGGGGCCTTGTTTGCAGCTGCATCGGATTGGCGCGTGCCCATGATACCGACACTGGCCGCGCTGTTCTTGCCGTTTTCCTGCCGCTAATTGTTTGCTGCGGCGGCATACTGCTCGTTGGGTTGATGCTCGGGGGCTTGGGCGCTTGGACTGCGTCACACCATTGAACTTCCGTCAAAATGCAACTTCGCGTCCGACGCCTTTACCCAGGTGAAATCGATCACGAATTAATCTGGCTAAGCGTATCACTTGTATCGCTCGGTCTGGCGGGAGCCTGGCTGACAATTGGTTTGCCATGGCCGCGGTGCATGTTTCATGAGATTACTAGTTTGCCCTGCGTCACATGCGGGATGACGCGCTGCGGGATTCAATTTTTTCACGCTCACTTCCTCACTGCATTGAAATGGAACCCCCTTGTGTTCATGGCACTCTGCTGTCTAACAGCCTTTGACCTCTACGCGTTTGCGACGCTCGCAACGCGCAGGCCGCGTTTGCGGATCTCTTTTGACACGCAAACGGCGAAAACATTTGTGCGCGGCGCGGTCATCTCGGCGCTGGTGTTAAACTGGATTTATCTGCTGATGCACTGGCGCAATTTTTGAATTGTAGGGGGTTCACCCAGCGCGAGGCGTCTGACACCGACGCCGTACAGTGCCAGGCAATCATAATTTTCTTCGTGCACTTCGTGTGCTTCGTGGTTGAACTTCTCGAACCATGCGAATTCTGGTCACTGGCGGGGCGGGTTTTATCGGCTCCCATCTCGTTGA
>DASSFL010000167.1:0-2982 GCA_035694525.1 Candidatus Udaeobacter sp.
CCTGCGCCTGAAAAGAGCATCGCAGTGCTTCCCTTTGAGAATTTAAGTCGCGATCCAAACAACGCCTATTTCGCCGACGGCATTCAACAGGAGATCCTGACACGGCTGGCTAGCATAGCGGATTTAAGAGTCATTTCTCGCACTTCCACGCAGCACTATCAAAGCAAACCTAAGAATCTCGGCGAGATCGCGAAGCAACTTGGCGTAGCTCACATTCTGGAAGGCAGCGTGCAGAAGAGTGGCGACGTAGTGCGTGTGAACGTGCAGCTAATCACGGCAGCGAGTTACTCTAATCTTTGGGCCGACACATTTGATCGAAAACTGACCGACGTCTTTGCTGTCGAGAGTGAGGTCGCCAAAGCTGTCGCGGACCGGTTGCGAGCGAAACTCACGGGTCAGGAAGAGCAAGGCATCGCTGCCAAGCCGACCGACAATGTTCAGGCTTACGATGCTTATCTGCGCGGTCTGGCTTATACGCTGAAAACTCTCCCCACATTCGCCAACGCCCTTGGCGCACAGAAATATCTCAAAGAAGCAGTGCGCCTGGATCCGAATTTCGCCCTTGGTTGGGCGCTGCTGTCATACGTTGATGCGCGCGGCTACATCACGCAGAGTCTTCAACCAACGGCTGCGCTGCGTGAAGAGGCACGGCAAGCTGCCGAAACTGCGCTCACTCTTCAGCCTAATCTCGGCGAGGCCGTATTGGCGAAGGGTGCCTACTACTACTATTGTCTGAAGGATTATGACACGGCAGTGCCTTACTTCGAACAAGCACGTCAGCTCCTGCCGAATAGCAGTCAGATTCCTGAATTGCTGGCTTATGTCGCTCGGAGACGAGGCGAGTGGGACCGGAGCGAAGCCTACTTCGATAAAGCTGAGCGGCTCGACCCTCGCAACGTTTACCTAATCACCCAGCACGCGATTAACCATATCTGTCGTCGTCGTTTCCCCGAAGCGCTGCGAAAATTTGATGAAGTTCTCAACATCACTCCGGACGACGTCGATATCCTGGTGAAAAAGGCGGCTATCGCACAAGCGGAGGGCGACTTGCCGCGTGCGTCAGTTCTGCTCTCTCCGCTCCACCTCACGGTCGATCACGTCGAGGGCTTGGAAACACAAGCTTACCAGGCGATCCTGGAGCGCCGTCCTGCACTGGTAATCCCCCGACTAAAGGAGATACTTGCCAAGCCTGATCCAGCATTGGGTTACTTCAATGGCGACCTGCGCTTTTGGTTAGGTTGGGCGCAGGAAGTCGCGGGCGACCATGCCGGCGCCCAGCAAAGTTGGCGACAGGCGCGCAGTGAATTGGAATCGTTTCTCAAAGAACAGCCGGAAAATTATCTCTTGATTGGCGATCTCGCGCTGACCAATATGGCCCTTGGTGACAAGGCCGCTGCGTTAGCTCTGTCGGAACAGGGCATGGCCGCGAATCCAATCGAGAAGGATCTTTTAACTGGTCCCACTCCGATCGAGTTCCTCGCAAGGGTGGCGGCCTGCATGGGAGAGCCCGACCGCGCCATGGCCGCTTTACAGAAACTACTCTCTATACCGTACGTTGGCGCGCTTGCTGAAGGCATCCCGCTCACTCCAGCGCTGCTCCGGCTCGATCCAATGTTCGATCGGATTCGGAATGATCCGCGCTTCCAAAAACTCTGCGAGGAAAAGAAGCCGTGAAGCGGTCCTGGGAACTAGTCGCTGACAAGCTCAGCGCATCCGGTTGGAGTTGGGGCTGTGTCGCAACGATTGATTCCAACGCCAGAACAATCTTTGTTGCCGACGCGCATGGTGGCGACGGAAACCTTGAAACTATCAACAGCTCGCAGCAGGAGCAATTGAGCAATAATTAACAAACTCATGTCGATAATGTAGAGACCATCTGTGAAGTGCGCAGCCCGCGAAAAGTAACACCGCTGTCACTCTTTCGATGGCATCGACAACTCGTTTCATTGCGGACAATCTCAGCAAAGCCGGTTTCAGTTGGGGTTGTGTCTCAGCGATTGATTCCTACGGCTCCTAAAGTTATTGCGAGTTCGTGAAAGGTAAGAGGGCCTGGAGCCTTAGACCGCTCCCGCGTCGCGTGCGACCTGGAGCGTGTCGAGGTATTGCTGGAACTTAACGGCCCGGCCGTCGCGGATCGTCCAGACGTGGGCGACCTGTGCGTTGCGTTCCTCAGCTTGCCCGTGAAATCTGAAGTAATAGTAGCCGAGAGCCACAACTCTCTCGCCGCCGTTGCACTCAAAGATATCGTCCGCGTCAAAGACGAGTTTATCGAAACCCACCGTTAAGCGTTCGAAAATGCCCGAGCGCACCTCGGCTATTCCGTGATAAGGACTGCGGTCCGCCAACGGCGAATTGTCAGCCACGATCCAAACAATGTCGTCGGCCAAATACGACATCACAGCTTCGTAGTCGCGTTCGCCTAAATGTGCGTAGAGTGTTTCAATATCTGCGATCGTATTTATACTCGATAGCATAACTTGGATAAAGTTTTCGTGCGAACGGCAAAGAATCAATTAACCGAACTTCTCTGAAAGTTGAGGCCTAACGAGAAAGGGATAAGCCTTTGACTGGTTACTTAGCGGAGCGCTTGCCCTTCAATTCGACCACGACCACATCGAAGGCCTGGTCGCCGGTATTCTCCGGCAGGTGAACCGTGGCCTTATTCCAGATTACATCACCGGCCTTCCCGTTGAAATCTTCGCTGTTGCCATCCGGGAACGTAAACCTGCCCTTGGCATCAGTCAGAAACACGGCCACGGCATTCGGATGCGAATGCATGGT
Organism: Candidatus Udaeobacter sp.; assembly: GCA_035694525.1. GTDB lineage: Bacteria > Verrucomicrobiota > Verrucomicrobiia > Chthoniobacterales > UBA10450 > Udaeobacter. Next base: position 2,782 of record DASSFL010000167.1, read on the forward strand.
CGATTTTTCACCGGGACCGTAGTGCGCTTTCAGCACTCGGACCCGATCGTTCTCGAAAGCCACCGTGTAATGTTTCGCATCCACCTTTGCCGCGTCCTGCGCCTGCAGATTCACAGCAGCGCCCGCCAACGCGACGACTGCTACAACTGACAATATGACTCGCTTCATCACGATTCCTCCGTTTGTTTTGCCACGTTTTAC
>DASSFL010000168.1:0-3374 GCA_035694525.1 Candidatus Udaeobacter sp.
CGCGACCGCTGGGCGCTCCGACAAACTTGAAGGGCGTCCCGCGCTCCGTAGTCTCCTTCAATGCAATTTCGCGAAGAAAAGGTCGACTTGAATTCATTCGCGCGCCGCCATATTGGCCCGAACGAACAAGAAGTGCGCGTCATGCTGCGCGAGGTCGGCTTCGAAGATCTCGATTCCCTGGTACAAGCCGCTGTTCCACGAAATATCCAGCTGGATCGAGACCTGAGCTTGCCGAAAGCGAAATCGGAGATGGACGCGCTGGCTGAGCTCCGCGCGATTTCCAGGAAAAACAAGGTCGTGCGCTCATTCATCGGCTGTGGCTATTCCGATTGCATTACGCCGCCGGTCATTCAGCGAAACATTCTGGAAAACCCCGGCTGGTACACCGCTTACACACCTTATCAGGCTGAACTCGCGCAAGGCCGGCTCGAGGCCCTCCTCAACTTTCAAACGATGATCACCGACCTAACCGCGCTCGAGATCGCCAATGCTTCCCTGTTAGACGAAGCCACCGCCGCTGCCGAAGCAATGGCGCTTTGTCACGCCGTCGTTCCGAACCGCAAAACGTTCTTTGTGGCTGACAACTGCCACCCGCAAACGGTCGCCGTTGTGCAAACACGGGCGAAACCGCTTGGAATTGAAATCAAGATCGGCGATTACTCGCGTTTCAGATTCGACAACACGGTTTTCGGCGCCCTGATCCAGTATCCCGCCACCGACGGCGCAATTTACGATTATACGGATTTCATAAACCAGGCGCATGACGCCGGGTCACTTGTCGTAGTCGCAGCCGACATCCTGGCGCTGACATTATTGAAACCGCCCGGAGAATTTGGGGCCGATGTCGCGGTCGGTAATACACAACGCTTCGGCGTTCCTCTTGGATTTGGCGGCCCGCACGCGGCATACTTCGCCACGCGCGATCAATACAAACGCCACATGCCTGGCCGGCTGGTGGGTGTTTCACATGATGCGGAAGGACAACCCGCTTATCGACTCGCCCTGCAAACGCGCGAGCAACACATCCGTCGCGACAAAGCGACGAGCAACATTTGCACCGCGCAGGTTCTTCTGGCTGTGATCGCATCAATGTATGCGGTCTATCATGGCCCCCGTGGATTGCGCGCAATCGCCGAGCGAGTTCATCGCCAGACAAGTCAACTCGCGGATGGTCTGCGCGCACTAGGCTTGAAAATCGCGCATGAAAATTTCTTCGACACAATTCGTGTTGAGGTCGATTCGAGCGAGATCATTTTGGAGCACGCCGAAAAAGCAGGCTGCAATCTGCGTCCGCTCGGTCCGCGCGCAGTCGGCATTTCGCTCGACGAAACGACAACTCCACGCGACATCGAGCTATTGATGTCGGTCTTTCGCGGGACATCCGTGCGCGATTTTGCCGACGATGACTTGGGCGCACCGCCAATCCGCATTGCGCAATCTGCAATTCGCACTTCCGAATTGCTCGCCCACCCGGTCTTCAACACGCACGACACCGAGACGGAAATGCTGCGTTATCTCAAGAAGCTCGAATCCCGAGATCTTTCGCTGACTACTTCGATGATCCCGCTCGGTTCGTGCACGATGAAGTTGAACGCTACAGCGGAAATGTTTCCGATTTCGTGGCCTGAAATTTCCAAGCTGCATCCGTTCGCGCCCGCAGAACAAACAGCCGGTTATACGGAGATGTGCGAACAGCTCGAAAACTGGCTTGCCGAAATTACCGGATTCCACGCGATTTCATTGCAGCCGAATGCTGGATCGCAGGGCGAATACGCAGGCCTGCTGGCGATCCGCGAGTATCACGCTTCGCGTAACGAAGGGCACCGAAATGTTTGCCTCATCCCGACGTCCGCCCACGGCACGAACCCGGCGAGCGCAAATATGGCTGGGTTTAGGGTTGTCTCCGTGGCCTGTCTGAAGGATGGAGACATCGATCTTGCCGATTTGCGCGCCAAAGCCGAAGCGCACGCGCGCGATCTCGCCGCGCTGATGGTGACATATCCCTCAACGCATGGCGTCTTTGAACCTACGATTCGCGAAATTTGCGACACTGTGCACGCCCATGGAGGCCAGGTTTACATGGACGGCGCAAACATGAACGCTCAGGTCGGCCTTTGCCGACCCGGAGACTATGGCGCCGATGTTTGTCACTTAAATTTGCACAAAACATTCTGCATTCCGCACGGCGGCGGCGGCCCGGGTATCGGACCAATCGGAGTGGCCAAGCACCTCGCGCCATACCTTCCGCGAGAATTCATTCTCGATCCCGAGAGCGGCCGAGTTCTGTTTGGCAAAGGACAACATGGGAAGCATCCGCGGAATGGGAGCGGTTCTGATTACCGTTACGGAGGGGGGGAAGGAGGCAACATTTCAGCCGCACCCTATGGCAGCGCCAGCATCCTAACGATCACATGGATGTACATCCGCATGATGGGCGCGAAGGGATTGAAACGCGCAAGTGAAGTCGCAATCCTGAGCGCCAATTACATCGCAAAACGGCTCGATCTCTATTTTCCTGTACTTTTCAAGGGTAAGCGCGGACTCGTTGCGCACGAGTGCATCGTCGATCTTCGCCAATGGAAAAGCGCAGGTATTGAGGTGGAAGATGTAGCAAAACGGCTGATGGACTATGGATTTCACGCACCAACAGTCTCCTGGCCGGTTACCGGGACGATGATGATTGAGCCAACCGAAAGTGAACCTAAACACGAGCTCGACCGTTTCTGCGACGCGATGATCTCCATCCACGCAGAGATGGACGCAATCGCCAAGGGAAAGATGGATCGCGAAAACAATATGCTAAAGAAAGCGCCACACACTGCGCGGCAGATCGCTTCCGAGAATTGGGACCATCCTTACACTCGCGAGCAAGCAGCCTTTCCCGCGACGTGGACGCGCGAACACAAATTCTGGCCAGCTGTAGGCAGGATCGACAACGTTTACGGTGATCGAAACCTGTTCTGTTCCTGTCCATCTGTCGAAGAGTTCCAGAATGGGTAGTGCACGCGTCTCGCGTGTTGGTTTTGGCGTCATACCGAAACAATCTTTCGATTGGCGGCGTCGGGGGTTGGAAGAGAGATGCTCAAAGAAAAGTTCGCGACCGCGAGGACGCGTTCGCCAGCACGCGAGGCGCGTGCGCTACCCTTCCGGAGCGAGTTCGGGAGCAGCGACGACGCGCGTTGGGACAAGCCGTAACCCGGGACCGGTCGTTTCTTCAGCCGCTGCGGGGCCGACTTCGTGATATTCGGCGTCGCTGTTAACCTGCCACAGATCGTAAAGCTTTGTGTCTGCCAAAATATTTTCGACGCACAACAGCGCAGTCATCATGGCGTGGTCTTGATTGTTGTATTTATGCATGCCATTACGGCCGACGA
>DASSFL010000169.1:0-13642 GCA_035694525.1 Candidatus Udaeobacter sp.
TTTGGATCGGCCCGCACTCCAGTCGATTCACCGGTGTACGACGTCGCGAAGGAATTCGCGCGTGAGATGGTGGCGCACGATTTCATGGTGGTCACCGGTGGCGGCGATGGAATCATGGGAGCGGCGCAGGCGGGCGCAGGCCGCGCGCACAGTTTCGGTCTTAACATTCGTCTCCCATCCGAGCAGCAAGCCAACGAATTCATCAAAGGCGATCCCAAACTGATTACGCTCAATTATTTCTTCACGCGTAAGTTGAATTTTGTGAAGGAGGCGCATGCGTTCGCAATGTTTCCCGGAGGCTTCGGCACACTTGATGAAACATTTGAAGTGCTCACGCTGATGCAAACCGGCAAAGCCCGGATCATTCCCGTGGTGTTGCTGAATCGGCCACGAGGAAATTATTGGGAACTGTGGATCGAGTTTATTACCGACCGTCTACTTAAGCGCGGCTTGATCTCAGAGGAAGATCTTTCTTTCTTCAAAATAACACGCACTGTTCGGGAAGCGGTTGCAGAGATTTTGCATTTCTACAAAATCTATCATTCAGCGCGCTGGGTAGGGGATCGATTTGTAATTCGGATGAACGATCGCTTGTCGAAAAACGCGATTATCGATCTTAACAAACAATTCGCCGATATACTGCGCAAAGGCGAAATCGCTCAGGCCACGGCGTTACCTCAGGAAAAAAATGAGCCTGAGATTTGGGATTTGCCTCGGCTGATTCTTATGCCTTTTCGCAATAACTTCGGGCGTTTCCGTCAGTTGATCGATGCGATCAATTCCTCTTCAACGGCGTGAGAGTTTCCGATCGATGACCAAGCTCCTGGGGCGACGATATCGTGTTGGCAGACGCTTCGCGATCCATGCGGTCTCCTGCAAGAGCGGTGTCGGCGCGAAGCTTTGCTTTCATCATTTCATCGAATGAAAAATGCTCTCTGGCATACCGGAGGCCGCTCGTTGCGCAGTGCGCCGCCAGGTCTGGATCGCGAATGAATTCCAGAATCGCGGCCGCGAGCGCTTTGCTGTCCCCCGGCTCAATGAGCAGACCGTTTTGCCGATGCTCAATGATTTCCGGAATATCACCCACCTTTGTCGCGATGACGGGACGTCCGCTGGCAAAGGCTTCGCGCAACACGATCGGAGAGGCTTCAGTCCGCAGCGAAGCGATCACAATGATGTCGCACGCGGCATAAATATCGGGCGTGTCCCACCGATATCCGGCCATAATGATCTTGTCGGCGAGTCCGGCGCGGTCGATTGCGTTTCTTACATTGATGCCGCGTTTCAGGATGCCGGTGCCCTGACCAACGACGACGAAGCGCGCATCAGGCCGTTCTGCCAAAACAAGAGGGGCTGCTTCAACGAGGATAAGCTGGCCTTTATCCGGCCGGATCATTCCGACGTTTCCAATGAGCGGAGTGTCTGCACCGACGCCGATTTCACGGCGGAATTTCATCCGATCGCGCGGCGGCTTGAATTTTTCCAAATCGACAGCCGAGCCAATGACTTCAATTTTCGCAGGATCTACCCCATGTTCCTGAACGAGTTCGCGTTTAATCACCGATGCATCGGCCACAATGGTCGAACAGCCATGTTTGAAGACAAATGCGCGTCCCTTGCTCCCGATTGGATCGGTGATGCACCGCGCGCGGCTTAGTGGAATCCCGCAAAAATAGAGCGGCAAACAAAGCCAGTGATCTTTTGAGCTGTAGGTCTTGAGCAGATCGATCCGGTTTCGCCGGCAAAATCGCCAGAGGCGCCATGAGCAAAACAGATCAACACGACGACCGAGAGGCATGGTCACAAGGCGAGTGCCGAGTTCAGAGGCTTTTGAGTGCACCTGACTATCCGGATTGCAAACGAGGCATGCCTGATGCCCATGAGCGTTCAGCCAATTGATCTCGAGACACGTGCGATACTCCTGACCGCCCCAGCTGCGGCTGCTCTCTACGTAGAGGATGTTCACGTGGAATCGGCAATGGCTGCCGTCACCGCAATTTAAGCAGCTGCGCTCCGTTTTTCGAGAATGTAATCGTGGATTGTGTTTACAGTTTGAAGCGCTTTGCCAGCGACTTCCGAGCTTGGCACACCGACCCCAAACGTTTTCTCCATGCTCACCACCAGCTCGAGCGCATCGATGGAATCCAACCCGAGACCGTTGGCTCCGAAAAGCGGAAGATCGTCCCCGATCTGCTCCGGAGTAACCTGCAGCATCAAATTTTTTATAAGCATCTCTTTAATGCGGGCGCGCAGATCAGTGTCGGACATAAATGAGCCGCGATTTTGCCGTAAATCGCGCGTTTGGTCAAACGTGTAGGAGCGCGATCCGATTTAATTCTACGAATAGTCCCTAAAGCGATGCGAGGACTCATCGCATTCCGAAAGCACTTCGGGCGAAAATCGTAGAAGACATCCGCTCTGTTTCGCGGAAGCTTTGGGAGTGCGCACGCGTCCTCGCGTCGCTTTACCTTGGCACGACGGTTCCTTACGCTTGATCGGCTTTCCCGTCGGTGCTTGCGGGCTGGCTCTCGCTTCGGGGCACAGTCGACTGCGCCGGCTTCACGTCAGACTTTGCGGTTTCAGTCTCAGACTTTCCAGCTTTATGCAGTTCGTCGCTGAATTCGTCCTTTGCTTTTTGAAACTCCTTCACCGCCTGGCCCATTCCACGTGCAAGCTCCGGCAACTTTTTCGCTCCGAACAAGACCAGAACAATCAACAGGATGACGATCAGGTCCGGCCCTGCCAAATTCATGAAACTGGCGATAAGGCTCATGCGCTAGGTTTCAACATCAGGCTGTTTCCCGAAGTTTCAAGGCAATTCCGTCAGGCTGGCATGAGGGTCTCTGAGGTTGACATGCTCAAGCTACTGTGGAAAAAGGGTTTCCTATCCATGCGTCCTACCTGGAAAGGCAGTATCAGCTTCGGGCTGGTTTATATTCCCGTGGCGGTTTATCCAGCTACGCGCGAGGAGAAGATAAGTTTCCGCCAGCTTCGTTCCAGCGATCTCAGTCCTATCAGATACAAGAAGGTGGCTGAGGCAGACTCAAAGGAAGTTTCAGCCGACCAAATCGTGAAGGGCTTCGAGTACGAGCGGGGCCGTTACGTTGTTCTAAAGGATGAGGACTTCGAGAAGGTGCGAATCGAGTCGACACATTCCATCGACATTACCGACTTCGTGGATTTGGACCAAGTCGATCCGAAGTTTTTCTACAAACCATATTTCCTCGAGCCGCAAAAGGGTGGGGAAAAAGCCTACGCAGTTTTGCATAAGGCGCTTGGCGGGACGGGCAAGATCGGCATTGCCAAGGTCGTGATCAGCAACCGTGAACACTTGGCTGCTGTGAAACCAGATGGATTATTTCTGATTCTGGAGTTGATGCACTTCGCCAGCGAAATATTGAGCACCGAAGTTTTGAAGAATGGTTCGGCTACAGCCGTGAGCGATAAGGAATTGAAGATGGCGCAGGCGCTCATCGACAGTATGGCAGTTTCGTGGGAGCCGGAAAAATACCGCGACGAATACCGGACGGCCTTGATGGAGATCATCGAGCAGAAGGCGCAGAACCGAGAAATCGCGGCCAAAGCCCCGACACCGCCCGCGCCAACTAACGTTGTCGATTTGGTTAAGGTGTTGCAGGACAGCCTGAACCGAACGCAATCACTTAAGCAAAAGCGGGGTTCCGCTTCATCTAGTGGCCGCCGTGCGACCAACACGCTGGTTAAGCAACGGCGACGAACAAGCGCCTTGGGTTAATCGGCCCTGAACCGGGGGACTTGTTGCAAATCACGGCGCTGGCATTATAGTCAGCACTCTTTATGGCCAAGACTTCCTGGATCAATCGTAATGAGCGCAAACGCGCGACGGTGAAGAAGTACGCCGCGTTGCGCGCGGAGTTGAAGGCGAAAAAGGACTATACCGGCCTTTCCCAATTGCCGCGTGACGCCAGTCCGACCCGTGTAGTGAACCGATGCGAAGTGACCGGGCGCCGGCGTGCTTTTATTCGCCGGTTCAAGATATCGCGCTTGACGTTCCGTGAGCTGGCTTCACAAGGCTTGATTCCTGGGGTAACCAAGTCGAGTTGGTAAATTTTCTAGCGTAGGTGGGCCGCTGTGCGGCGCGTGAATCGGCCGGTCACAAACCGGCTCCTATGCAAATCTACTGGATGAACTTCCCCTCATTATTACTCCTGGCGCCCATTGCTGATGTAGTAGCCAGCCATTGGGACCCGTTGATCGTCCTAATCGCCAAACTGGTGACCGTTGCCGCGTTGGTATTGCTCAACGGGTTCTTTGTCGTTGCCGAATTTGCACTGGTCAAAATCCGCGACAGCCAAATCAAGACGCTGACTGACGAAGGCGTGAGGCAAGCGGTCTTCGTGAAACAGATTAAGGACAATCTGAACGCCTACCTTTCTGCCTGCCAGGTGGGAATTACTGCGGCGAGCCTGGGGCTTGGTTGGCTGGGGGAACCTTTCCTCGCGCGAATGCTCCAACCGTTTTTCGCTTTGGCAGGAATCGAGTCCGTGCCGGTAATCAAATCGATTTCCTTTGCTTTGGCATTTTCAGCCATCACGTTTTTGCACATCGTGCTGGGGGAACAAGCCCCCAAAATTCTCGCCATCCGCAAAGCCATGGCTGCTGCGCTGTTTGTCAGCGCGCCGCTGCGATTGTTTTACGCAATCTTTAAACCTGCGATCGGGTTCCTAAACGCGGCGAGCAACTGGGTGCTGCGTCGTGTGATTCGTGTGGAACCCATCGCCGAGGGAGAATTGGCCCATAGCGAGGAAGAACTGCGCTTGATCGTTAGTGAAAGCGAAAAATCCGCCGAGGTCACGCCTCTTGGCCGCGAGCTTGTCTTTAATGTGCTGGACCTGCGTGACCGCGTGGTGCGCGACATCATGACGCCGCGCGGAGAAATCGTTTACTTCAATCTGGAAGACGGTTTCGAGGCGAATGTGAAAAAGGCAATTGAATCCCGGCACACGCGGTTTCCGTTGTGTCGCGAAAACCTCGATAACACCATCGGCTTGATCCACATCAAGGAACTGCTCCCGCTGATGCGCGCGGAGCATCCCGACCTATTGAAGATCAAACGAGATTTGATTCCATTGCCGGAGATGATGCCACTGGAGAAATTGCTCAAGTTATTCCTGAGCAAGCATGCGCACCTGGCCTTGGTCGTGGACGAGTTTGGCGGAACGGTTGGCATGGTAACCCTGGAGAACGTGCTCGAGGAGTTGGTCGGTGATATCCAGGACGAGTTCGATGTCGAAAAGGAAGAGTTTCGTAAGATCAATGCAAACGAATTCACTGTGGACGGCGCGCTGGGACTTTATGAGTTGAACGAGTTCGCCAAACTAGAATTAGAGAGCGCCGACGTGAGCACCATCGGCGGTTACGTCACTCATCTGCTTGGTCACCTGCCGAAGCAGGGCGAGGAGGTCAAGATCGATAACTATCTCGTTACAGTTTCTCAAAGCGACGGTCGCCGCGTGAATCAGCTTCATTTTAAAAAATTGAGCAGCAGCGCTCCCGTGACGATGCCTGCACCTGGCAAAGCGTAGCCCTTATCCCGCCGTTCCGTCTTTGCGCGAATGGAGGCAAATCCGGTTGCCATCCGGATCCGCAATCCATGCCATCCAGCATACCCGCGTTTCGACTGGCTCGATGAGAATTTTGACGCGGTGTCTGCGGCAAATGTCGATTGCAGTCCGAACGTCGTCGATCGCGAGCGCAACGCACGCGGGCCCGCTCCAGTCCCATTCGGGATGGCGTTTATGTCCCGTGCCGTTAAGACAGAGCGTCAACGGTTCGGTGGCGAACTCACTCCAAAAATCATTCCACTCCTGCCCGCGTTTGAGACCAAAAAGCTTCTGATAGAATGCACGGGCCCGGCGGATGTTTTTAGTGTTATACATCACGAAATCGAGCGCCCGAACAGGAATTGCGGCCCGACGCGATGAGATTTTCTTCCTTCTCATGGCTGTGCCTACGCAATTGCGGCTTGCAATTCCGCCAGCAACGCCGGCCGGCGCCGCAACTGAGCTGTGAGAGCTTCGATTGCGCGCAGAGTAGGAGCGCTAATATGATGCTCCATTCCCTCTACGTCGTGATAGATGACGCGATCGTCGAGGCCGAGCAGCCCCAGAAAATCAGTCAGAAGTTTGTGTCGCTGTGCGATCTTATGCGCCAGGCTCTTGCCAGTGGCTGTCAAAATAAGTCCGCGATATTTTTCGTATTTTAACAGGCGCTCGGTGTCCAGTCTCTGGACCATGTTAGTCACGCTCGCCTGTGAAATTTTCAAGGCAGCTGCGATGTCCACCACGCGGGCGTATCCTTTGGAGTTAATCAGTTCGAGGATGCGTTCCAGGTAATCCTCAACGGCGGTGGAACTGCCGAGCGCGGAGTAGGACATCTTCTTGCGGCGCATGCTCCGAAGCCTAGGATTCACGATGAAATAGTCAACCAGATAAATAATTGATGATTGACAGAATCATATTGTTATACAACTAAATTAGGTCAAACTAATTTCCAAGACCAAGCTTACTTATAGGTCTCGAAAATAAAACGGCTGGGAAACTGATGACGCAACGCGACGGCACAATTGCCGCAAAACCTCATGTAGCCTGGCGGAGAACGGCCGGCGAGGTTTCCCTGCCGGAAGTCCACCGCAGCATCGCCGTTCCGACGACGGCTTCATTTTGGCGAAAGCTGGCTGCTTTCTCCGGCCCGGGATTTCTCGTGGCGGTCGGCTACATGGATCCGGGCAACTGGGCCACCGATCTGGCTGGCGGGGCCCGGTTTGGTTACTCGCTTCTGACTGTCATCATGATCTCCAATTTGATGGCCATCCTGCTCCAGCATTTGTGCATCAAACTCGGGGTGGTCACGGGCCGCGACCTTGCCCAGGCCTGTCGCGATCACTACTCGACACCGACCGTCTGGTTTCTCTGGGTTCTTTGCGAGCTCGCCATCGCTGCCTGCGATTTGGCGGAGGTTGTCGGCTCGGCCATCGGGCTGCAACTTCTTTTCGGAATTCCGCTGGTGTGGGGTTGCATCATTACCGCGTCCGATGTGCTGCTGGTGTTGTATCTGCAAACCAAAGGCTTTCGTTATGTCGAGGCTATTGTCATCACTCTAATCGCGATCATCGGAGGTTGTTTTGCCGCTGAACTGATCTTTTCCAAACCCAGCCCGACCGGTATCCTCCTGGGGTTTATTCCCAATCCAGGCATCGTCGCAAATCAGGAAATGCTTTACGTCAGCATCGGCATTCTTGGCGCGACCGTGATGCCGCATAATCTTTACCTGCACTCGTCCATAGTGCAGACGCGCAAGTTCGAGCAGACGCCGGAGGGCAGGCGCGAGGCGGTCAAGTTCGCCACCATCGACTCCAGCGGGGCGCTCATGTTCGCTTTGTTCATCAACAGCGCGATCTTGATACTGGCAGCCGCCGTTTTCCATTGGTCGGGGCACCAGGAGGTCGCGGAAATTCAGGATGCCTATAAATTGCTCAGCCCGCTGTTGGGCGTCGGCGTGGCCAGTGCCCTTTTCGCGGTGGCCCTGCTCGCTTCCGGACAGAACTCGACCCTGACTGGCACGCTTGCCGGCCAGATTGTGATGGAAGGTTTTTTGAATTTTCGCATCACCCCGTGGCTGCGCCGGTTGATTACGCGACTCATCGCCATCATTCCCGCGGTGCTCATCATCGGTATTTTCGGTGAAGGCAAGACCACGGAATTGCTCGTTGCCAGTCAGGTCGTATTGAGCATGCAGCTCGGTTTTGCCGTTTGGCCTTTGATGCGGTTTACGGGGGAAAAGGCGAAAATGGGCGAGTTTGCCAACCGTCTCTGGGTGAAAATTCTGGGCTGGACGGCAGCCGGCATTATCATTGTGCTTAACGTGAAGCTGCTCTTCGATATCTTTATGCCAGACGCGGTTCGTAAGGCATTCTATGGGTTCATCGGTTTGCCGATGCCGGAATAAAAAATCGAAGCCCGAATGACGAATGTCGAAGAGAATGACAAATAACCAAATGACCAAATGCTCTCGACCGCCTTTTCGTCATTCATCATTCGTCATTCGTCGTTTTTGAAATGTACCACCATATCCTCATCCCGCTCGAGAACAGTCCAGCCGATGAGACCATTCTCACCCATATCAAGTCTCTTGCACGAATGGCCGGCGCGAAACTGCTCCTCGTTCATGTGGCCGATGGGTGGGTGGCGCGCAATTTCGATCAGCTCAAGCTCGCCGAAAGCGAAGAGATGAAACAGGACCGCCTTTATCTGGAAAAACGCAGCCGTGAACTGACCGCAGAAGGTTTTTCCTGCGATGCTGTCCTCGCGCTTGGCGAGCCCTCCGACGAGATCATTAAACTCGCGCGGGAAAAAAATGTCGATCTCATCGCGATGACCACACATGGCCACCGCTTCATCAGCGACATACTTTACGGAGCAACAGTCGACAAAGTGCGCCACGAAGTGGAGGTGCCGGTGCTGCTGCTGAAAGTGCAACGCTAGCTGAGATGTAGAGGCGTTTGTGTCAAACGCCTGTGCTCGATTCGGCGCTTGACACAAGCGCCGCTACAACGAGTTAGGACGTTTGTGAAAGTTCTCTTTCTAACAAATGAATATCCGCCGCACATTTACGGCGGCGCAGGCGTTCACGTCGGCTTTCTTACGCGCGAACTGGCGAAGACGATGCCGGTGGAAGTTCGTTGCTTTGGCGATCAGCGCCTTGAAGAAGGCAATCTCAAGGTCACCGGCTACGAAATTGATACGAGCAATTTCACTTGCCCGAAACCGTTGCGCTCTGTTTTCGGCGCAGTGCGGCGATGTACCGATTTCAACACAACCAACATCGATGCCGATCTGGTGCATTGTCACACGTGGTACAGCCATTTCGGAGGGATTTTAGCGAAAAAGAATTATGGAATTCCGCTGGTGATCACGGTTCACTCGCTCGAACCGCTTCGACCCTGGAAGCGCGAACAACTTGCTGGTGGTTACGATTTCTCGCTTTGGGTTGAGAAGACTGCCCTGGAGATGGCCGACGCGGTCATTGCCGTCTCGCGCGAGACTAAAGGTGACATCGAGCGATTGTTCGATGTCGAGCCTGCGCGAGTGCATGTGATCCACAACGGGATCGACCTGGATCAATATCGGAAGATCGATTCCACCGCCGCACTCAAGCGATATGGCATCGATCCAGATAATCCGTATCTGCTGTTTGTCGGTCGGATCACCCGCCAGAAAGGATTCCAACACTTGCTGCGAGCAATCCAGTTCATGGATGGCGGTTTCCAAATCGTTCTTTGCGCGGCTGCGCCCGATACGCCGCAGATGGCGAAAGAAATGAGTGCCGCAGTGGAGCGCGCGAAAGCACAGCGTCCCGGAGTCATCTGGATCAATGAAATGGTGGATCAGACGGCTACGCGCGAACTTTATTCCCAGGCAGCCGTGTTCGTTTGCCCTTCGATCTACGAACCGTTTGGCATCATTAATCTTGAAGCAATGGCGTGCGAAACCGCAGTGGTTGCGAGCGCCGTCGGCGGAATCAAAGAGGTCATTGTCGATGGCGAGACCGGATTTCTGGTTCCACTCGAACAAACGAAGGAAGGATCGTTCGAGCCGACAAACCCCGAGAAATTCGCGCGAGATCTTGCCGGGCGCATTAATCAGCTAATGAAAAATCGACAACTGCGCGAAAGATTCGGCAAGGCGGGACGCAAACGTGTGGAAGAACACTTTAGTTGGGCGTCAATCGCGCAAAAGACGGAAGCGCTTTACGAGACATTAGTCCGGCGCGCAGGGTAACGCAGGAGAAGAAACAAACCCGCACACTATTCTCTCTCTCTGGCAGGAAGAGGCGGATCCCGCAGTGCGGGATTGGTCAGGATGGAATCGCGAAGCCCTACCGTCCTAGAGCCGTTCTTGCGCGTGCTACAGCTGTTCGATCTTGTAACCGCGCTTCTCCAGCAGTTTGATGACGCTATTTGGACCCGAGAAGTGCAATGCGCCGGCGACAATCGCCGTCGGCTTACCGGTTTTCAGTTCCGCTTCGATCCGTGGAATCCATTTGATGTTACGGTTATCGACAAAACGCGCCGCGATCCAGGGGGCTTGTTTACGCAACCGGCTGTCACCGGCCCAAAGCGCATCGGTATTGCCTTTACGCCAGGCCTTGTACATCCGGCTGAATTCCTTTTCAGCATTCCCGGGCTGGTCGAGCGCGTCACGCAGAATGAACTCGCTATCGCGATCGCACAACCCGCCCATGACTGCCACGTGCTCGTCCACCGATTCCAGACCGGCGATCTCTTTTTTCTCTCTTGTCGCGCGGTCCACAAAGTAATTGTCCAGACCATGCGAGAGCGAACTTTTAGTGTACGTCGCAGGTCCGACCAGATGCTGTGCAATCCACCAGGGCTTATAGGCGAACTCGCCTTCGAAATTCCGACCGCGTTCCCGTCTTGCCTGGTGATCCTCCGGCTTGACAGCCATAACATTCTGGCAAAGCCAGGCCAAAAGTTCCGGATCAATTTTTGAACGGATATCCTGTCCCCGAGGATATTTGCCGGCCGCCTCAAATTTCTTTTCGAATTCCACGTGCCGGTTCGGATCGAACTCGAAGAGGAAACGTTTACTGTGTCTTAATGCGATTTCGTACGGCGCGGCGAGCGGATAATCCTTTTTGCTGAGTGCATGGATTGAGCCCACCAGGTAAAATGGCGCTTTCGCGTTGGTGACGCGCCAGACGCAACATTTCGAGAGCCTTTGAGCAGCTCCAACGGGAACCGCAAACAGTAGCATTGAACCAATCAGGAGCGATGTGATCCGAAAGCAGGTAGTACGTTGGGGAGATAACAACATTTCCGGTTTTTAGCGCGAAAACACGGCAAGTCAATTGTCAGTTTCAATGTTGAGCAGATAGGATCGGCGGGCATGTGAGGGTTGCCTCTCCTTTTGCGAGGGAGAAGGGGATGGTGAGGGTTTGCTCGGCTATCTGACACGTCGGCTTCGAGGCCTCACCCTAGTCCTCTCGCCTTCTCGAAGGGAAGAAGCGAGAAGTACTGGTCCCGCTTCATTTGAGATTGAAACGGTTTTCGATACTATTGCGCAGGCATGGTCCTCCCAGTGAAACGTTGGTTCGCGGTCGCGTTCCTCGCCAGTGCCATCGCGATATCACAAAAAGCAGCATATGCCGCGGATAATTGGAAGATTATCAAAGTAGGGGGCAGCGACTACCTGAGCGTCGCCAACATCTCGCAGTTTTACGGATTGCCGGCAGGCATGGCCGCGTCCGGCGAGAAAGTGGAATTCGAGACGGTGAAGAATCCGCTGGAATTTGTCAGTGGCAGCCGCGAGGTCATGATCAACGGCGCGCGCAGCTGGTTGTGCTTTCCTGTTATCGAACAGGATGGAAAATATCTGGTTTCCCGCACAGACGTAGCCAAGACCATTGAACCACTGGTGCGACCGCATCGTGTTCAAAACGTTGGCAAGGTTCAGACTGTCGTTCTGGATCCGGGACATGGCGGCTACGACAGGGGCCAGGTGAGCCGTTTTGGTTACGAGAAAGATTTTGCGCTGGATGTGGCGCGAAAGCTGCGCCCGTTGTTACAGGCAAAAGGATTGCGCGTGATCATGACGCGCGAGGGCGATTACTTCGTCCCGTTGGAAGTTCGCGCACAGATCGCCAACGCCGCGCGCGATTCGATTTTCGTCAGCATTCATTTCAATGCGACTAATGATGATCCAAATGCGACGGGATTTGAAATCTTTTCGTTTACGCCACGGGGAGCGCCGTCCACATCCGACAGCGCAGTAGCTCCGAGTGCTCTCAGCACGCAACCTGGCAGTACCGTTGATGCGCAAAGCATGGCGCTCTCGGCGTGCATCTATCATTCCCTGCTCGGTCACCTTTCTGAGTTCGACCGGGGCATCAAGCGCGCGCGGTTTGCTGTGCTTCGTCTTACAAAAGTTCCGGCGGTGCTAATCGAAGGCGGTTTTCTGACAGAAAAAGGCGAGTGCAAGTTGATCGCGCAAAAAGACTGGCGCGCAAGGCTCGCGCACGCCATCGGCGTTGGGATCGAGAGTTATCGGGCCCTTGGAATCAAGAAGCAGCCGCCGTTGCTCGTCGCGGATTATCGAAAACAAATAAAGTTATCGCCGACTGATTTCGTTGTTCCGGATGCGGAATTGAAGGAAGCAGACACAAGTCTGATGGAGCTCGTTGGCAAGTCGAAGTTTCTTCCAGCGCAGCAGCCGTCAACTCCGACAGCGTCTCTCGAGTCCGCCCCCATTGTTCCTTGAGGCAGGGGGCTCTCCATCCGTTTGCCGCCAAAGGCGCTGTCTCAATGTAGCCTGGGAGGTCGCGATGGAATCTGATTTCGTAAGCCGCCAACGGCACCGATCTCGAATTGACCTTGACTCTGCTCGCGCGTAGCAGGCTAATCTTGGCATTCAACCCTAACGAAAGGATTAACCTCATGAAGAAACTGATTACCTACATTATGACGGCGCTACTCGCGACGATCGCGATTTCATTCGCCGCACCCGACGACAAGGAGGCGATTATCTCCAAGGAAAAAGCGGCCTGGCAGGCGTTCAAGGACAAGAAAGCGGATGAGTTTAAGAAGCTTCTTTCTACGGAGCTCGTCAGCGTGTACGCCGACGGAATGCACACTCTGCAGCAGGAGGTGGATTCGATGTCCAAGACGGACATGAAATCGTTCGACTTGAGCGATTTCAACGTTGTGTTTCCGAATAAGAAGACTGCCATCATTACGTACAAAGCTAAAATCGAGGCGACGGCGGACGGCAAGGACGTCTCCGGCACCTATAATGTTGGCTCGGTCTGGCACACCGCTAACGGCCAATGGATAGGCATTTTTCACACGGACATGAAAGTGGCGCCGCAGACATCGCCTACCGGGTAAAGTCTGGTCAGCATCGTTATCAGGTGGAACGCGTTGTCCTCAACGCGTTGGCAGCGCACATCCGCCTTGCGTGGACCACTACAGTTAAATTGACTTCGCTTGTGCGAGTCCTATTCTGATCAAGAAGCAATACTGCGGGGGAGCCGCAATGGCTGAGAGTGTCGCCCGGCGACAGACCCCTTGAACCTGATGCGGGTAATGCCGTCGAAGGGAGCGAGGGTCTGATTGCCGGACTGGCAACTCAGCCATGCGCGACCGTGCATGGCTTTTTGTTTAACCACGAATGGACACGAATCGACACGAATGATTTTCGAACCTGATATTTGCGTGCCGCTTTTTGTCATCCCAAGCGAAGTCGAGAACCGAGCGATTGAGGAAAGCGCGAGGTGGACGGGAAGGCCGAAGGCTGAGCGGGTGGGAAGCGAGCGAATCAAATCTCTCGATATTTCTGTGCACCTATGAGTACGAATAACGGTTCCGAAGACACCGCGACCACCGCTCGCGGCTACAACTTCCCAAATTCCAAAAGAATTTATGTCGCCGGAAAACTGCATCGGGCCGTTCACGTCCCATTTCGAGAAATCTCGCTCGCGCCGACGAAGTCGATGAACGGCGAGACCGAAGTAAACGAACCCGTACGCGTTTACGATACGAGCGGCCCATGGGGCGATCCGAGCGTGACGTTTGACCCAGTACAAG
>DASSFL010000170.1:0-4872 GCA_035694525.1 Candidatus Udaeobacter sp.
TGCTTCGAGACACGCTCGCATAGCCTGAATTAACTGGGTCGTTTCGAACCGGACCGCTTGTTGCGCGGCAATCCCCAACGCGTAGGCGTTGATCGAGCCATCTTTCTTGCGCGGCAAATGATCTGTTGCCTCGGTGGGCAGACGGTTGATTGCCGAAATGAACTGGAACGGCGAGTGCGGCCGTGGAAGGCGATATCGTTCCATCAAATCCTTCGCGAGTAATAAATTGCGGATTGTAGGAACAATCGCCACGAGCAAGATCCCGATAGCGCTTTCGCCTTGATCCAATAAGCGTCGCACCAGCTTCAGCGATAGTTGGAGATCACGTGCCGCAAGCGCATTACCCAATTCGAAGATAACGCCCGCGCGCGAAAGCGGTACCAGTTCACGAACGAGTCCCGCATTTGCAATGCGATCATTTCCAAGAAAAGTATCGATCTTCTCCAGTTCGTTATCGATCTGTCGAGTATCGCCACCAGTGAGCAATATGAAAAGATCGAGTGCATCGTCATCGAATTGGAGTTTTCTTTTTTTTGTCCGCTGCTGAACCATCTCAAGAGCATCTTCTTCCCATCCACTTCGGCCAGAATCGAGCCGGTCAAAAACCTGTACCTCCGCGCGTTTGAGCAGCGCTTTATAAAAGGAACGGCGTTTATCTAAGTCGGTCGCACTGATCAAGAGTGTGACGCCGGGACCGAAACCGCTGTCGACTAACTCGGATAATTCTTCCAAGGCTGATTGCACTGCGGCCGAGCGCGCTTTTTGATCGTCGCCGAGAAAATTAACGTTCTTTAACCAAACCACTTTTGCGTTGCCGAAAAAAGGCAGTGTTTGCAGTGCTTCAATCGCCAATCTCACCCGCGCTTCTGCCTGATCGGCGTTATCAGCAGCGCCATCAATGACTTCCAATCCAAAATCGCCTGCGCCTGGTGGCGTCAGATTAGACGCGAGCTCTGCGGCCACCCGTTTGACTTCTGATTCGTCGGAACCCAGGACGGCGTAGATTTTTGCGCTTGCCGCTTTGGCTTTTCCTTTCGGCATCGCGATTTCATCGCATGCTGACAAGGGCATTACAAGATTGCTCGGGAATCTATTCGCCCGCGCTGCGCTGCATCGCCGCTCGCGCGTATTCGCGATTCAACTTGGCAATAAAGCTAGCGCTGATCTCGGCCGGGCAAACCGCCTCACATTCGTAGGTATTGGTGCAATTGCCGAATCCTTCGGCGTCCATCACGCTGACCATTCGTAGCACGCGACTCTCTCGTTCTGGATGGCCTTGGGGTAAAAGCGATAGATGCGAGACCTTTGCAGCCGTGAAAAGCATGGCTGATCCGTTTGGACACGCCGCCGCGCACGCGCCGCATCCGATGCAAGCCGCCGCTTCCATCGCCAGATCGGCATCATGCTTGGGAACCGGGATTGAGTTCGCCTCTGGCGCGGAGCCTGCGCGCTCTGAAATGAATCCACCAGCCTGCACGATGCGGTCCAGCGCGACGCGATCGATTACCAAATCTTTAATAAGCGGGAACGATCCTACGCGAAAAGGCTCAACGATGATCGTCGCGCCGTCGCGAAACTTTCTCATGTAAAGCTCACACACCGCGCCAGGATGATCGGGGCCGTGTGCCTCGCCGTTAATCGTCAGCGAGCAAGTGCCGCAAATACCTTCGCGGCAATCCGAGTCGAAAGCGATCGGCTCCTTTCCGTCTTTGACCAGCGTCTCATTGAGAATGTCGAGCATTTCGAGAAACGACGTGCTTGGCGAAATGTCGCGCACGTCGTAATCGACGAGTTTGCCTGGCGTTTTTGCGTCCGGTTGACGCCAAATTCTTAGTTTGAAGGTCATCTTTTCACGTCATCCTAAGCGAAGCGGAGTCGAAAGGATTCCTGCGGAGACACTCAGGGTTCCGCAACGGGATTCCTCGACTTCCGTCGGAATGACAAAGGCGCTCACTTATAACTCCTTTGCGTTAGATGCACTGTTTCGAAATTGAGCGGCTCGCGATGTAATTTCGGCGGTTGCCCATCGCCTTGAAATTCCCAGGCAAACACGGCGGCGTGGTTTTCGTCATCGCGTAGCGCTTCGCCATCTGCGGTTTGATGTTCTTCGCGAAAATGCGCGCCAGCGGATTCGTCGCGCTCCAGTGCATCAATGCACATCAGTTCGGCGAATTCCAGGAAATCGGCCACGCGTCCGGCGCGTTCCAGGGACTGATTGAAATCGTCGCCGTTGCCCGGTACGCGCACCTCGTGCCAGAATTGTTTTCGCAGCTCCGGGATTTTTTTGAGTGCCTCACGCAATCCTTTTTCGTGACGCGACATTCCGCAGTTGTCCCAGAGAAGCAGACCTAGTTCGCGATGGAACGAGTCAACCGAACGAGTGCCGTTGATGTTGAGGAGCTTCTCGATCCTCGTGCAAACACTTTCCTCTACCGCCCGAAACTCTGGACAATCTGGCGACGGCCGTTTTCCCATTTGGCCGGCCAGATAATTCGGCAGCGTGTTCGGCAAAACGAAATAACCATCTGCCAAACCTTGCATGAGAGCACTGGCACCGAGTCGGTTGGCGCCGTGGTCGGAAAAATTCGCTTCACCGATTACAAACAATCCGGGCACATTGCTCATTAGATCGTAGTCCACCCATAGGCCGCCCATGGTGTAATGAACGGCGGGGTAGATCCGCATCGGCATTTTGTAGGCGTCTTCGCCGGTGATCTTTTCATAGACTTCGAACAGATTTCCGTAGCGCTCCCGGATTGTATGTTCTCCCAGCCGCTTGATTGCGTCGGCAAAATCGAGATAGACGCCGCGACCGCCTGGGCCAACGCCCCGGCCTTCGTCACAAACTTCCTTTGCCGCGCGCGACGAGATATCACGCGGCGAAAGATTCCCGTAGCTCGGATATTTTCGCTCGAGATAGTAGTCGCGATCGGTCTCAGGGATTTCGCGTGGCGGCCTGTCGCGATCTTCCTTCCGCTTCGGCACCCAAACGCGTCCATCGTTCCGCAGCGACTCGGACATGAGCGTGAGCTTGGATTGATATTCGCCACCGACCGGGATGCACGTGGGATGAATTTGCGTGAAGGCTGGGTTCGCAAAGAGCGCGCCCCTTTTGTACGCGCGATAGGTGGCCGTGACGTTGCAGCCGCGCGCGTTGGTTGAGAGATAAAAAACGTTTCCATATCCGCCCGTCGCGAGCGCGACAGCATCCGCCGCGTGCCTCTCGATTTTTCCGGAACACAGGCTCCGGGTCACGATTCCCTTGGCGTGTCCGTCGACAATCACGAGGTCGAGCATTTCCGTCTGGGGAAACATCTGCACCGTGCCGGCCGCGATTTGGCGGCAAAGCGCCTGATAACAGCCGAGCAGAAGCTGCTGACCAGTCTGTCCGCGTGCGTAGAAGGTGCGCGACACCTGCGCGCCTCCAAATGAGCGGTTCGCCAGCAGGCCGCCATATTCGCGGGCAAACGGCACGCCCTGCGCGACGCATTGGTCGATGATGTTATTGCTGATCTCAGCGAGACGATACACGTTCGCCTCACGGGAACGAAAGTCGCCTCCCTTGATGGTGTCGTAAAACAATCGGTAAACGCTGTCACCATCGTTCTGATAATTTTTCGCCGCGTTGATTCCACCCTGGGCTGCAATCGAATGCGCGCGCCGCGGCGAATCCTGAAAGCAAAAACATTTCACTCGATAACCCAATTCCCCCAGCGTCGCTGCCGCCGATCCACCGGCCAGACCGCTTCCTATAACGATGATCTCAAATTTTCGCCGGTTATGTGGGCTAACTAATCGCGAATGATCGAGGTGATTTCGCCATTTCTGAGCGAGCGGACCGGGCGGAATCTTAGCGTCGAATCTTCCGATCATAGCTGTTGCGCTGGTTTGACCCACCCGAGCAGGACAGCCACTGGGATCGACGTATACCCAACGAAGATGAGCCACGCGAAAATTCGACCTGCCAGAGCGAGACGGGGCGTTAGTTTTTTATCATTTAATCCAAGAGATTGGAAAAAGCTGGATGATCCATGGCTCAAATGAAGCGCGAGCAAGAACAGACCGAGGACGTAAAAGCCGGACACATAATAATTTTGAAATCCGTACACCATCATGGAGTAAACGTCGTAGTGGCCGAGAGGATCAGCCTTAAGCAGGCCAAACCGGTGATCAGTAACCCGCACCGTGAAGTGCGCGAGGTGATAAACGATAAATGCCAACACGATCAGTCCGCTCATTACCATGTGACGCGAGGCAAACGTCGCTTTGACGTAACGCTTATCGATGTACGCCTCAGGGCGGGCGCGCCGGTTTTCAA
Organism: Candidatus Udaeobacter sp.; assembly: GCA_035694525.1. GTDB lineage: Bacteria > Verrucomicrobiota > Verrucomicrobiia > Chthoniobacterales > UBA10450 > Udaeobacter. The sequence continues at coordinate 4,319 of DASSFL010000170.1, forward strand.
TTGCCAATTGGATGGTCACGTAGATGTGAGTAATGACCGTGGCGAGAAGAAAAATCCGAATCAACCAAAGCAGTGGACCGAGATCGCGCAGATGTTCCGAGTAATCATTGATCCAATCCGGTCCGATAAATATCTGCAAATTCCCGAGCAAATGTCCGATCACAAAAAGGATCAGAATGATGCCGCTGACCGCGACGATTATTTTTTTTCCGACCGATGAACGATAAAAAGCTGCTACAATATTCACGCTAAAAAACTATTACACTTGGCGAAGCCAAGGTGGAACGCGTTGTCCCCAACGCGTTGCCAAATCAAGCGCGGCTTTGCCGCCTCATTTCAGATTATGGACGCCGGTTGTAGCGTCAAGCTTTGGCGATTGCCTGTGGCAGTGCCTCAGGGTTACTTGCTTTGCGATTCTTCGCGTAAGACGTTGTTAACGTGACGGCCGAGCGCGAAAAGACGCTGACGATTAACGAGATCTATCACTCAATTCAGGGCGAAAGCACTTGGGTAGGACAACCCTGTGTGTTCGTGCGGCTGACGTTCTGCGATCT
>DASSFL010000171.1:0-10881 GCA_035694525.1 Candidatus Udaeobacter sp.
TCTCGGAATCTTGTCCGAAACTGCCGGATTTATGGCCTAACACGATAGCTCACGACATTGATACTTTGGCCCAATACGAGTGACCTAAGTCATTCGATTTTGCAGAAGCAAATAAAACCTTAAGGAGAAACTAATGACTAAAAGCGTGCTAAATAAACTCGGATTCCTTCGTGCCGTCCTTGTGGCGGCGGCTGTGGGATTTCCTCTAATGTTTGCATCAAGCGCATCCGCTCAGTTGCCAGCACCGGCCGTGCCCGCCAACCCGGCCGCACCAGCGCCCTCGGCTGAGGTGGAGCGCGTGATCGTAACCGGTTCGAACATTCCCACAGCGGAAGAGACCGGCCCGAACCCCGTGGACACGTATCGCCCGCAGGACATCGAGAAGCTGGGTATCCGTAATGCCACCGACCTAACGACCTTCATACCGCAAGAGGCGGGCGGCACGGTGAACCAGAATATTGCGAATGGCGGCGATGGTACCGTGCAATTGAACCTGCGCGGCCTGCTGCCAAAGGAGACGCTGATCTTAATAGACGGCAAGCGCATCGCGCAAGCTGCGTTGTTCGGTGGGTACGACATCCAGCTCATTCCCTTCTCGATGATCGATCACATCGATATCCTGAAGGACGGTGCCTCGGCTGTGTACGGAGCCGACGCAGTGGCTGGTGTGGTCAACTTCTTCCTGATCCACAAATTCCGTGGCTTGGAGATTGGTGGCACGTACGGGAACACAAACCTCGGAGCCTCCAACGACATGGGCGAATGGGAATCGTGGTTGAAAGCCGGCACGGGCGATGACAAGACCGACATCGTGGTGATCGCTGATTTCTATCAGCGCACTGGCGGCTTGTTCAGCCGTGACCGCGACATTTCCAGCAACGGGAACTTTGTTCCATTTGGAGGATTCGACGTTCGCAGCGGGAATTTTCCGGGCCGAGTGCAAGGTTTTCGTTTGATTCCGAGTCTGTTCTTTAGCGCGAATACGCCGACGCCGCATTCGGCTCCTAACGCCGCGACCTCGCCATTTTATACCAGTCCAGGTGCGGTGCCCGGTATTGCAAACGGGCCGCCCGGGGATGGGAACTTCCTGGCGTTCAACTTCGCGGCTTTCACGCCGGCGCTGCCTCCAGCGGATCGCCAGGTGGTCTACGGCTCGTTCACACGGGATCTGTGCGACAAATACCTGACGATATTCGCCGATTTCAAGGTGGCGCGCTCGTTCTTCGATTCATCCCTGGCGGCTGCTCCGTTTACGCCGGATCCGTTTAAGCAGCCGGGAAGCACCGTAGGGTTTAGCCCCTCCGGAATCAGTGTGCCAATCTCGAATCCGTTTAATCCGTTTACAGTCGGAGATGCGACTTTGGCTATTAACGGAGTCCCAACCCCGGTGACTACTGGCGTCCGGTTTCGTAGCGTTAACGACACCGGCGACAGATTCGAGAAGTTTACTTACTGGGATTACCTCTTTGATGTTGGACTGAAAGGTGAGATGGGTGAATTCGGCGATTATTTCAAGACTTGGAATTGGGAAATGGGCTTCCGCTACTCGCGCAACGAGGGTGAGGATTTGTCCGTGGGTGAGGTAAGCCAGCCTGGTCTGCGCGACGCCTTGCTGGATACAAACCCGGCCACGGCCTTCAATCCTTTCTTGGGCACCTTCGGTACCAATACGAATGCGGCAAGAAGCTCCGTCTATGTCAACCTGCATAACACGGCCACCTGGGAGCAGCCATTGGCCTACGCAACGATTAATGGTGACCTGTTTAATCTTCCTGCAGGCCCAGTCTCCTTTGCGATCGGCGGCGAGTACTACGGCGAAAGATGGACCCGCAATCCGGACTCACTTAATACGACGTTCCAAACAATCGGCTCAACTGACCGTGAAGGCGCAAGGGTGAACCGGGATGTTTGGTCAATTTACGAGGAAGTACGGGTACCCTTCACCAGTCCCACATGGAACTTCCCCGGCTTCTATAGCTTCGAAGTTGACTTTGCCGAGCGCGAGCAGTGGTTCAGCCAGAACACTTCTGCGGTTCTAAATCCGCCGATCGCGTCGGCGCATACTACCTACAACGCGCAAAAGCCAAAGGTATCTGTGCGCTGGCAGCCGGTGGATCCAAAATATATCGGGGCGGTGACGTTGCGTGGTAGTTACACCGAAGCGTTCCACGCGCCGACAGTGCTCGAGCTCAATCCTGCTGGGTCGCAGAACTTCCCGCTGGTAGTCGATCCATTCTCTTCACAGACCGAGAACCAGGTGGAGGAACGCATCAGCGGAAATCCGTTCCTGCACCCGGAAACCGCGTATGAATGGACTTACGGGATCGTCTACAGCCCGAAATGGATCAAGGGTTTGACAGTAAGCGCGGATTGGTGGCACATCGACATGCGTGACATCGTCTCGACGCTGGGTGCACAGCAAATTATCTCAACTACTCGGCCGCCAAACGGCGCGTCAACCATTACAAACCCCAACGGGTCGCAAGTAACCCGTAGTGCTGGTACCGACCCGACTGGGGAGCCGGGGCCAGTCACACTCGTGCTCGACCCGAACCAAAATATTTCGGGTGCGATCTTCGAAGGTCTCGACTACGAAGCGATCTATATCCTGGATTCGACGATCTTCGGTCACGGAGATTGGGGTAGACTCACTACTACAATCAACGGCACCTGGCTATCTCGGGCTGAGCTTCAGACTGCTCCCGGTACCAAGCGTTTCGGTATCGCCGGCGAGTTCTTGTCCACGTCATTCACACTGACCAGTTCGCTGCCGAGAAATCGTGCTAACTTCAGCATCTTTTACGATGGCCCGGCTGACACGTGGTTAGGTGGGGTGGATGTCGGCGCAGTGGTTCACTGGATCGGGCAGTATGAAGATGACAATATCGATCTGGTCGGAACTTACGACGGGGGGACACCGAAGCCCCAAACGCCGAGAACGGTCCCGGCAAATCCGGACACTATCGCAGCTGGAACTGCTGGCTTTGACGGTGCGCATGCGCGGAAAATCACGGATTGGACCACACTCGACCTGATCCTGAATTATACGTTTAACTACCCAGCGCCCGCGCCGGCGGAGGTTCCTGGCTATGCCAAGGATGGCGGCAAGAACGTGACGATGAAGGATGGCAAGGAAAAGAATGTCGTCCCGGTGTCCACGGCCGAGTATGGCTGCAGCAACTGGCAATGGTGGCTCAACAATACAACCATCACGCTCGGTATGCAGAACGTGTTGGACCAAGATCCACCGTTTGTGGCTGGTAACTTTGAGAACGGCTACGATGAGTCGCTGACTACGATCAAAGGCCGATTCTGGTACGTCGGACTGAAGAAGAGATTCTAGATTTCTCCGCTAGTTAGGTTAAGGAAGGCAGCTCCGAAGATTTTTCGGAGCTGCCTCTTCATTTCGAATGCAGGGCTTTTTTGCAGTGGCAATCTCCTCCGAATCGATTTCAAATCGTCGGCTAGCGTATAATGGCCCCGAACTGAAGCTTCGATAAAGAAAAAGCGTCACGAGGAGGTCTAACAGTCCCAATTCAAGGTTAAACACGCCCGGTCTTGAGTGCGGATGCAAGTTTAACAAGACTTTCTCGAATCTGTGCCGGGGTCCAGGCCGCAAAACCGAAAACGAACGCCGGCTTTAGCTTCGCCTGTATACAAACGAGTGGGACTGGGACTGGTCGTACCCCGATCTCCCGAGTAATGCGCCTAACCGTCGGAAAATCCTCCTCGCGCTTGAGCCATGCGACCATGTTCAATCCAGCGTCAGGGACTTGTAAAGTGAACCGATCCCGCAGTAACGCGTTGAATTGTTCGACAAAGAAGTCGCGTCGCTCGGCGTAGATTGTTCGCATCCGCTTGATGTGACTGAGGAAGAAACCCTCGGTGATGAATCGGGCAAGCGTGGCTTGATCAATGGGAGAGGAGTGCTGATCAATCGCGTTGCGAATCTTTGCCATGGCATCGACCAGTCCGTCCGGCGCCACGATGTATCCCAAACGCAAAGAGGGGAACAGAATCTTACTCATTGTCCCCGCATAAATGACGCGGCCTGTGTCATCCAGCCCCTGCAAGGAAGGCAACGGAGGCCCGACAAAACGGAACTCCGAATCATAATCATCTTCCAAAATCAAAGCGTCATGAGTGCGGGCGAAATCGAGCAGGGTTTGCCTTCGCTGGAAGCTCATTGTTATCCCAAGCGGGTATTGATGCGAAGGAGCAATGTAAATGAGTTTCGGTAGCGGTTCCCTGCGGGCACGCGTGATCATCAATCCCTGGTCGTCGAGTGGTTTGGGGACAACTTCAGCGCCAGCTAGAACGAAGGCCCGTCGGGCCTGGAGGTAACCTGGGTCTTCGACCCAGGCGATTTCCCCCGGATTGATCACCGCCATTGCCGTGATCATCATGGCCTGTTGCATTCCTGCGGCAATCACGATCTGCTCCGGATCGCAGCGCACAGCCCTGAAATCGCACAGGTACGCTGCGATTGCTTTGCGAAGATCGGGATCACCCAGGTGCGAAGCGTAGCGCAATAAATGCGTCCCCTTTCTTGCTAGAACCTGGGCTCTGAGTCGTTCCCAGACGGCAACTGGAAATTCATCGACAGCAGGCACACTTGGAATTAGCGAAACGCCTGGACCGGCAGCGGTCCGCCCGAGATCGAACTGATTCCCGACGCGCTGATCCCGAAGTTCAACAACCCGGTCGGCAATCCGAAGCGGTCGCTTTGCTGTCGGGCGGATTTCGGATGCACCACGACCGATTCTCCCTGTGGACAATTTGATAGGACTCAAAAATGTTTCGGGCAAAGGATGTGCGATAAAGGTTCCGGATTTCGCCTTGGAGCGGAGATAACCTTCAGCATGAAGTTTCGAGAATGCGAAGTTGACCGTAAGTCGCGAGATTCCCAACTCGAGAGCCAGCGCGCGCGAGGAAGGCAGCCGGCAAGCACCGTCGCTAAAGCTGCCCGATCTCAGCTCATCGCGAATCTGGCGATAAAGTTGCTGGTGAAGCGGTTCCGTGGATGTGCGATCGAGTCGAATCATCTCGAACGCAATGATCGAACGCCTGCGCCTTTTGTTCGGAAGTGATTTCTTGTTAGACATCCACTCCAATTGCACTGCCTAAGCAATCCCGGCCCTGCCCAGTGCAGAGGCGAGTTTAACAAGGCTTTCTCGAATCTGCGCCGGCGTCCAGGCCGCGAAACCGAATACGAACGCTGGCTTTAGCTTCGCCTGGATGCAAAAAAATGAGAGTGCTGAAGGTCTTACTCCAATATCTAATGTGATACGCCTGATCACTTGAAAGTCTTCCTCCCGCTTTACCCAGGCGACAATGTTCAATCCAGCTTCTGGAACCTGCAACGTGAAACGATCACCCAGTAACTTGTTGAACTGTTCGATGAAAAAATCTCGTCGGTCCGAATATAATTTTCGCATCCGTTTGATGTGACTGAGAAAAAATCCCTCGGTGATAAATCGCGCCAGCGTCGCCTGGTCGATCGGTGACGAATGTTGATCCATCGCGCTGCGGATCTTGATAAACGAATCGACCAGCGGTTCCGGTGCAACGATGTACCCCAGACGCAAAGAGGGACAAAGAATCTTGCTCATCGTTCCCGCGTAAATCACCCGGCCGGAGTGATCGATCCCCTGTAACGAAGGGAGTGGCGGCCCGGTGAAACGGAATTCGGCGTCGTAATCGTCTTCGAAGACAAACGCGTTATGCGCGCGCGCGAAATCGAGCAGGGCCGTTCTGCGCTGGAAACTCATTGTCACCCCGAGAGGAAACTCATGCGAAGGAGTTATGTAGATGAGTTTTGGAAAAGGTTCTCTTGGGGATCGCGCAATCACAATTCCCTCATCGTCGAGCGGCTTTGGAATTATCCGGGCGTCGGCCAGAGTAAGAACTCTTCGGGTCTGCTGATAACATGGATCTTCAATCCACGCGGGCTCGCCCGGATTTAACAATGCCGTTGCGCTAATCAACATGGCTTGCTGCATTCCGCCCACGATCACGATCTGCTCAGGATCACAGCGCGCTGCCCTGAAATCGCACAAATAAGCCGCAAGCGCGTTGCGCAGGTCGGGGTCGCCTCGATTCGACGCATAACGCAACAGGTGGGCTCCCTTCTTCACGAGAACCTGTGCTCTAAGCCGCTCCCACACGCCTATGGGAAATTCATCGACCGCCGGAATGCTCGGGACAAGTGAAATGCCCGCGCCAGCGCCTGTCGCCCCAAGGTCAAACTGTTTTCCTATACGCTGGTCCGGAATTGCTTTCACCCGGTCAGAAATGCGAACGCGAGACTCAGCCGCCGGATGACCTTCCGGCCCGCCGCGGCGGATTCGTCCCGTAGCGGACTTGTCCGCGCTAAGAAAGCTCTCAGGGAGAGGATATGCTACAAACGTCCCCGATTTGGCCTTTGAACGAAGATAGCCTTCAGCGTGAAGCTTCGAGAACGCAAGGTTGACGGTTAGTCTGGAGATGCCCAGGTCGGCAGCCAGCGCGCGTGAGGACGGAAGCCGGGAAGCGCCATCGAGGAACCTGCCCGATCCTAGCTGATCGCGAATCTGGCGATAAAGCTGTTGGTGGAGCGGTTCTGCGGCTGCGCGATCAAGTCGAATCATCTCAAACGCGATGATCGAGCGCCGGCGCCTTTTCTTTAGAAGCGATTTCTTGTTGGACATGCCACTCATTGCACTGGTTAACGAATCCCCGCTCTTCGGAGTGATGACGCGAGTTTGACCAGACTTTCTCGAATCTGTGCCGGAGTCCAACCGGCGAAACCGAAGACGAACGCCGGCTTGGGCGCGGCTCGAATGCAGTAAAATGACAGCGGCGAAGGCTTGACTCCAATCTGAAGAGTAACACGGCTAATCGCTGCGAAATCTTGCTCGCGTTTCAGCCACGCGACCATGTTTAATCCGCCCTCCGAAACCTGCAAAGTGAAACGATCCCCGACCAACTCATTGAATTGTTTGATAAAGACCTCTCGCCGCTCGGCGTAGATTTTTCGCATTCGTTTGATATGACTGAGGAAATATCCCTCGGTGATGAAACGCGCCAGCGTGGCCTGATCAATTGCGGACGAGTGTTGGTCCATTGTGCTGCGGATTTTTACCAACGGATCGATCAACGCCTCTGGCGCAACGACGTAGCCCAGGCGCAACGAAGGATAAAGAATTTTACTCATCGTCCCCGCGTAAATGACGCGCCCGAAATCGTCGATGCCCTGCAAGCTGGGAAGCGGCGGTCCGGTAAAGCGGAACTCCGCGTAAAAGTCATCTTCAAAAACAAATGCATCGTGAGCGCGTGCAAAATCGAGCAGGGCTGTTCTGCGCTCGAAACTCATTGTCACGCCAAGCGGATATTGATGCGAAGGCGTTATATGGATGATTTTTGGCTGCTTTTCCTTTGGCGATCGCGCGATCACAATTCCTTCGTGGTCCAACGGCTTTGGAACCACTTTGGCGCCTGCCAAAATAAAGACTCTGCGCGCCTGGTGGAAACCGGGATCTTCCATCCACACAGGTTCGCCCGGATCCAGCAGCGCCATGGCGCTAATCAGCATCGCCTGCTGCATGCCTCCGACGATCAGGATTTGATCTGGATGACAGCGCGCGCCTCTAAAATCGCACAGGTATGTGGCAATGGCTTTGCGCAGGTCCGCGTCGCCACGACTCGATGCATGCCGCAACAGATGAGCGCCCTTTTGTGCGAGCACTCGGGACCGGAGCCGTTCCCAAATATCGATGGGGAATTCATCGACCGCGGGGAGTCCCGGGACGAGGGAAACACCCGCCCCGGCGCCCAGCGCTCCGAGATCAAACTGCGTCCCTGCGCGTTGATCTGGAATCGCTCTCACCCGGTCAGAGGTGCGAGGGCGATGCTCGACTACCCCGTCTGTTTTCGTTCCTCCACGGCGGATTTCGCCGGCCGTACCGCGGGCGAATTTGTCAGCGGTCAAAAAACTTTCAGGAAGTGGATTCGCCACAAACGTACCCGATCTGGGCTTCAGGCGCAGATAGCCTTCCGCGTGAAGCCTTGAGAACGCGAGATTAACCGTCAATCTTGAGATTCCCAGGTCAATAGCCAACGCTCGCGAGGAGGGAAGCCGAGACGCGTTACCGGCAAAGGCGCCCGATTTCAGCTCATCACGAATTTGGCGATAGAGTTGCTCGTGCAATGGTTCGGCTGCACTCCGATCGAGCCGAATCATTTCGAACGCGATAATCGAACGGCGCCGCCGTTTCTTCCGAGGCGATTCGCTCCTGGACATGCCGATTTTCCCCGTTTCCTAAAGTTCTTCAATTTGCACGCGTATTCCAAAGCGCAACTGGCATTATCATCTTCTCTCAAGTGGCCATTGCTACATCAGACGATACCGAAGAGTTGATGTACTATGTGGAAGGTTTGTGGTTCGTCATCGGTCAAATATAAATCCAAGTCGTTCTTTCGATTGCTGTCGCTGATCTTACTCTGGGGCACGGCGTTTTGTCCGCAGGCGCAAAGTGGCCAGGCAAACGTCGCCTATTTCGCGGGCGGTTGTTTTTGGTGCACGGAGGCGATTTTTGAAGAGGCGCCCGGTGTGACTTCGGTTGTATCGGGGTATATGCAGGGCGCCGAAACAGTACAGGTCTCATTTGATCCTGCCAAAACCAGCTATGACAAACTGCTCATTCTATTCTGGGAGGCTCATGACCCGACCCAGGTCGATCGCCAAGGCGCCGACATCGGAAAGCAGTACCGGTCTGCAATCTTTTACATGAATGATCAGCAGCGCGACGCCGCGCAAAGATTGAAGCCCCAGGTGCAAAAGTTTTACTCGAAGCCGATCGCAACTGAAATCACTCGAGCGGGATCATTTCGTCCGGCGCCAGAAAATCATCAGAACTTCTGCCGGAAAAACCCAGGCAATTCGTACGTCCGACAAGTAGTAGAACCGAAGCTCAAAAAACTCGGTCTGAAGAAGCCTTAAGCTAATGATCGATCACTGAGAGTTAACAGGGAATGAAACCTTTATCCTTGTTTCTGCTCTGTATCCTGCCCGTCCACCTCAGCATGGCGGAAGACACAGAAGCCATACGAATCCGCCGGCAAATCGAGTCTACTCAGATGACGCAAAAGTTGACATTGAGTGATGACCAATGGCGAAAGATCCTGACTCCCGGTCAATTTCAAGTCCTGCGTGAAGCCAAAACAGAGGCGCCATTCAAGAATGCATATTGGAACAATCATCAGCAAGGGATCTACCTCTGCGCCGCTTGCGGAAGTAAGTTATTCAGTTCCGATACGAAGTTTGAATCGCGAACGGGCTGGCCCAGCTTCTATGCGCCGCTGGCCACGGGCAAAGTAACGGAAACTATCGATAACAGTCATGGGATGACCCGTGACCAGGTAAAATGCGCGCGCTGCGGATCGCATCTTGGGCACTTGTTCAATGATGGTCCGGCTCCAACATATCTCCGCTACTGTCTAAACTCGATGGCGCTCAAATTTGTAAGGAAATAAAGGTACAGTGACGACCAATGGAGCGCTAACAGCGCAGAGGAAGATGTCCAAAATGGCGTTCCCCATTCGTCGTAATAGATGAAGTGAAACGAAACCAACAATGTGCCCCGCCTGTATAACGACCGCGCTGTTGACAGCAGTTGGCGCCACCTCAACTGGCGGCACCGCGCACAAATCGTAATCTCAAGTGCAGCCAGATGAGCAGCAGATTACAGCGAACATATCTAGAAAGAGATTCTTCGCCCGATGCAGAGACGGACTATTGTTTTTTCTATTTGGAAAGCCCATTAGCGCTTGGGCGTCTGCCCTTCATAAAGATTACCCTGCCTCGCTACTCGCAAGCACGCGCACCAGTAACAAAGATATGACAATAACCTGTTTCATCCGATATGAAATCGATCCGTACCAGCGGGAAGCCTTCAAAGAGTACGCAGAAAACTGGGGGCGCATCATCCCGCGGTGTGGCGGCCGTCTGGTGGGCTACTTTCTGCCCTACGAGGGCACTAACAATGTTGCCTGGGGACTGATTGCCTTCGACAGCCTTGCATCTTATGAAGCGTACCGAAAGAAGCTGAAAGCCGATGCTGAGGCGCGCAAGAACTTCGAGACAGCAGTAGCCAAACGCATCATCCTTCGCGAAGAGCGCACCTTCGTAGAGGCGGTTGACGGCGCATTCAATGTCTCCGCTGCACCTGAAGGAGCCAGATGACAAGCACCCTAATTCTTCCGGGACTTCATGACTCCGATCCCGGGCATTGGCAAAGTCGGTGGGAAGCCCGAGACGATACGTTGCTTCGCGTAATTCAAGACGATTGGGAAACGCCGCACTGCGCCGATTGGATCGCGAAACTCGATCAAGCCCTCGCGCTGACGGGGCCGGATACGGTGCTTGTGGCTCACAGCGCCGGTTGCGCGCTGGTCGCGCATTGGGCTGTGGGCGAGTTCTCAACACATGTTCGTGGAGCGCTTCTGGTTGCACCCAGCGACCCTGAGGCTCTGAGTTTTCCATCGGGACCTACAGGCTTTGCGCCGGTTCCGCTGCTGCGGCTCCAATTTCGAACCATTGTGGTTGCCAGTTCCAACGATCCATACGTCACGCTTTCTCGCGCGCGAGCATTTGCGATGGCATGGGGCAGCGAGTTCATGATGATCGGTGAAGCCGGGCACATCAACAGTGCCAGCGGACTCGGCGACTGGCCTGAAGGTCTCGCACTCCTGAACACTCTTCGCAAAACGCCGAACAACAGTAAAGCGACCGAAGCCACTGTTTTAGCATAAGACCTTTATGAAAGCAGGTTCGCTCGCGTTGGATGGAACCGTCAAGCGCATCCTTGGCGACGGCAATCGTGGGGTCGTGGATGGAGCGGC
>DASSFL010000172.1:0-5707 GCA_035694525.1 Candidatus Udaeobacter sp.
TCATCCGCCGCGCCAGCAGTTGCAGGCGACGCAGCTCAAACCGCAAATACCAAAGGTCGCGGTCACCTTTTACGTTGATGGGAATTGATTCGAGCGCCTCTTCGATCGCACGATCCATCGTGTCAAAGTCCGGCTGGATCACAACTTCGCCCCTTGACCTTGGAGCAGGTTGGAAATCGAGCGGAGGCTCTCGAAATTCTGCAAAGTCAACTCCTCATCCTCAACCGTATATCCAACCTCCGATTCGAGGAAAGACACCAGCCGCATCAGTGCCAATGAATCGAGGCGGAGAGGTTCATCCGCGTCATTGATTGGGGGCAACGGCTGACGAGCCTCGTTTAAGAATGCAAGTAACTTGTCCGATATTGCTGCCATTTCATTCACCATAAGACCGCAACTTTTGAACGCATGGCCTCGAGTGTCAAAACTGCTTACGTAACAGCTTTGTAATGTTCAACGGCAGAAAAAGTTGCGGATTGCCGACTGAGTTGGCTCCAGCGGTAGGATTTGAACCTACGACCAATCGGTTAACAGCCGACCGCTCTACCACTGAGCTACGCTGGATCAAATCTTTGGCCGAACCGCGGGCATACAGTTTGCCGAGAGAATTACGAGCGGCAAGTTCGTTTCCCAAATCTTCGACATTGATTTGGTTGCGGGGGCGGCCCCGCCATGGCGGGGCGCGGCCCTCAAGGTCTTTGGAGACCAGTTAACTTATAAAAGCCGTTTCCTCCTTTTGCTTTTTGAGTTCGAGTTCAAGTTCTCGCGCGGCGGACGACGTGAGAAGATCGCTTTGCCAGACTATTCTCCAAGGTCCCTTCCCGCGAATCCATCTGGAATCACCAACATTGTTGCTGATTGATCCTGCGCACGACATCATCGGATAAGCCAATGTAGAATCTCCCGTCGCCGTTCTGGATAACGTAAACGCGATAAGGCACCGCTGATGTTAAAAAATTTGGTTGCGGGGGCGGGATTTGAACCCGCGGCCTTCAGGTTATGAGCCTGACGAGCTACCAGGCTGCTCCACCCCGCATTTCGAGAGTAGTTTCGATATCGATGTTGTGCAAATCGAAAAAGCATTTGTTCGACCGCAGCGAGGTGAAATAGCGATCTTATTTGCGTTCGCCGCCGTGTGTGACTTCGTTGATGCGTGACCAAGACATTTTCTGGCAAAATCGAAACCGGAAAAATTCTGGTCGGCACAGCAAGTTGGTCGGATCCTGGCTTCGTCGAGCGTTGGTATCCGAAAAAGATGCCCGCGGGCGAGCGGCTCCAATGGTATGCGCAGCATTTCGACATGGTCGAGGTGAACTCGACGTTTTATTCCGTGCCAGAACCGAGAATGGTGGAACGTTGGTGCGCGGCGACGCCGGATGATTTCAAGTTCGACGTAAAGTTACACCAACTGTTCTCCTTCCACTCGACATCGGCAAAGTTCTTGCCGCCGGATTTACAACGGCGCGCAGAGACAGATGCCAGGGGACGCGTGAAATCGACGCCAGATTTACAGGAAGCGCTGCTCAAAATTTTTCTGCGCGCGACGGCGATTTTTCGCGATTCAGGCAAGCTCGGCGTCTTTCTTTTGCAACTCTCACCCGCGTTCTCTCCGCGCAAACATGAGCTAGGCGAGCTTGTTCAATTAATCGAAATGTTGAGCGATTACGACGTTGCGATTGAGTTTCGAAACCGTAATTGGGCGGTCGGCGATCAGTTGCAAGCGACAATGGATTTTTTGCAAAAGCATCATGCAATCTTTGTGAACGTGGACGCGCCCGAATCGGACCATTTCATGGTCATGCCGTCAGCCGTGGATGAAGTGACGAATTCGAACGTCGCATATCTTCGACTGCATGGACGCAGCGCGAAGGCTTACATCACCGGTAAAACGGTGGCCACGCGTTTCGATTACGATTACAACGAGAATGAAATCGCGGAAGTCGCACAGCGCAGCAGGAAGCTGGCGCGAGAAGCGCGCGAATTGCACGTGATTTTTAACAATAATAATCTCGACTACGCGCCGCGCGCGGCGCTTCGTTTGCGCAAGGCTCTGGGTCAAATCGTCTGGATACCCGCACAGACAGCAGAGCTGTTTTAGTTTAGGTTCGACAGTGCACGATTTGCGTCCGGACCAGAAATCTTCCGGGGTTTACGCGTCACGATTACCGAGGCCGCTGGCGCGGCTGAAACGCTGGCTGGTGGCACATCACATGACTCTGATGACAATTGCCGACACGCCGCACTCCATTGCTCTTGGGTCGGCGATTGGAATTTTTTTCGGATTCACACCGCTTTATCCGCTGAAGACCCTACTATCGATCGGTACGGCCTGGGTCTGCCGGTGCAACAAGGTTGCCGCCGCGATTGCAGTGACCCTGCACGACGTGGTGATTTGGGCGATGCCGGCGATTTACGTTGCCGAATATCAATTGGGATGCTGGAGCTTGCAGCGGCCGCCAGCGCAGCGCGTTCATTTTCGCCAGTTTGGACTGCGTGACTACGTACACTGGCATGTATTTTCACGGGTCGTGTGGCCTACCTTTTGGCCTGCGTTCATTGGCTCCCTGTTTCTGGCAGTCCCCTCGGCGATCATTATCTATTTTGTGATGCGGTTGCTGGTGAGTCGGGCTCGAACGGCACAGAAGGCCGCATGAGGATGGTGGAACGGTCGCGGCAGCGATTCTTGAATGCGTTGGCAAAAAATGCGGCTTTGATGCCTGATGTGTGCAGCTTCGGTGATTCCTTTTTGGCATCGGTCCGAGCCGGACTGGCATTTTCTGGAGAAGCCGATCCACCTTTGACGTTAGAACGCGTTGCGACGGGCGTTTGCCAATCAGAACGCCTCGATTAAGGTGCTCCGGTTCGAGGGTGTTTATGCATTTATCACGTCGATTTCTCATCGTTTTTTCCCTGTTTTCCACCAGCGCGGCTCTTCTCCGCTCAGCTGCCGGCGCAGAGGCGTATCTTATTGCCGATGCGCAAACGGGCTACATTTTGGAAGAGCAGGAATCGAGGAAAAAACTGCAAGTTGGTAGCCTGACGAAAATCGCGACTTCGAGTGTGGTGCTCGATTGGGCGGAACGAAGATCGGGCGATCTCAACCAAGCGGTCACGATCCCGCAGGAGGCGTTTGTAGGCACTCTTGAAAACAACATTGGCTTTCAGCCGGGCGATAGCATCACCCTACGAGATCTTCTCTACGCTGCGCTTGTCCAGTCCGATAATATTGCGGCTTTTACGCTCGCGTACCACGTCGGCTCGAAAATAGAGTCGATCGCGCCCGGGCAGACGAAATACACGCCAGTTGATGCATTCGTCGCACAGATGAATGCGCTGGCCAAACAGTTGAAGATGGACCGCACGCGTTTTGTCAACCCGCACGGCGTCGATTACAAGGTCAGGCCGTTGCCATATTCGACAGCTGAAGACATGGCGCGTCTTACTCGGTACGCAATGAACAAAGCCAGCTTTCGCTTTTATGTTTCCCAAAAGGAACGGCAAATCTCGTTCGATCGGGGCGGGCGTCGATTGAATTACATGCTTCGTAACACAAACGAGCTCCTGGGGAAGATGGGCATCGACGGAGTCAAAACAGGTCGCACCTCGCGGTCTGGTGATTGTTTGATCCTGTATGCCAATCGTCAGGCGGAAGTTGTTCGCCAGGGCCAGATGGAAACCGTTTACCCGCGTCATTTGATGGTCGTGCTCTTGGGGAGCACGAATCGATTCGGCGAAGGCACAGCCCTTTTGCAACGCGGCTGGCAACTATACGATCAATGGGCCGCCGGCGGTCGTATTGCCGATTCAAAGAAGATGCTTTGATCCATCAATCGCAAAAATGAAGCCACGGATTGGCGTTCTGACCAGCGGTGGCGATTGCCCGGGACTTAACGCAGTCTTGCGCGGCGTTGCGCACGCGGCGGAGAAACTTGGCTGGGAAGTAGTTGGTTTTCGTGACGGATTCGAAGGACTTCTTTCACCGGGCAATCATGTTATTCTCGATCGCCAAAGCATTACCGGAATCATGGCGCACCAAAATTATCAAGTGCGCCATGTGCCGATCACGGAAGCCGTCAATCGTCTCAAAGTGGTACCGCCCAACGGCGAAATGGTGCACATCGCGCGTGACGTGGACATTTCTTTCGGCGATTAGCCTGCTTGTATTCTGTCATCCCGAGCGAAGCAAGGGATCTCGGTTGTGTTTGAATCGACAATTCTCAAGACAATAATCAGAGATGTTTCGCTTCGCTCAACATGACACTCCGGTTAAAAGAAGAGCGAGGTGAAAGCTTAGTGAAAATCGTCCTCGCGTATTCCGGCGGTCTCGACACATCGATAATTGTGCGCTGGCTCAAGGAATCCGCCTCAGGCGGACAGGCTGAGATCATTGCCTTTTGCGCCGATATCGGTCAGGAAGAAGAACTCGACGGCTTAGAGGTTAAAGCGCTGGAGACAGGCGCAGCGAAGTGCATCATCGAAGATCTGCGTAAGGAATTCGCGCGCGATTTCATCTTTCCAATGTTCCAGGCAGGCGCGATTTACGAAGGACAATATCTGCTTGGCACGAGCATCGCGCGCCCGCTGATCGCAAAGCGAATGGTCGAGATCGCGCGCGCGGAAAACGCGGGCGCCATTGCCCACGGTGCGACAGGGAAGGGAAATGATCAGGTTCGCTTCGAATTAGCTGCTGCGGCGCTCGCGCCTGAATTGCGGGTGATCGCGCCCTGGCGCGAGGAACGCTTCCGTAAACAGTTTCCCGGCCGTAGTGAAATGATTGCATTCGCAAAGGCGAACGGCATTCCGGTTGAAGCAAGCGTTGAAAAACCGTACTCGATGGATCGCAATCTGCTCCACATCAGCTATGAGAGCGGCGTCCTCGAAGACCCGTGGTTTGACGCGAGCTCGTCGGAGATGCGCAGCATGTACAAATTGAGCGTCCCGCCCGAAGACGCTCCTGATGAACCGGAATATGTCGACCTGGAATTTGATTGTGGGAATTGCGTCGCTGTGAATGGAAAATCGTTGTCGCCGCTGGGGGTGCTGCAGACCCTGAACACACTCGGAGGCAAACACGGGATCGGTCGTGCGGACATTATCGAAAATCGTTTTGTCGGAATGAAGAGCCGCGGTGTTTACGAGACGCCCGGTGGCGCAATTCTGCATTTTGCCCATCGACAGATCGAAGCGCTCACCATGGACCGCGAAGTCATGCATTTGCGGGACAGTTTGATTCCGAAATACAGCGAACTGGTTTACAATGGTTTCTGGTTCTCGCCCGAGCGCGAAGCGTTGCAAGCGTTGATCACAGAAACGCAGCGCGACGTGAGCGGATTCGTTAGGCTAAAACTCTACAAAGGCAACATCATTGTCACCGGCCGCAAAAGTCCGAAGAGTCTTTACGATCCGAAGATCGCAACTATGGAAGGCGAAAGATCTACGTTTGACCAAAGCGATGCGACCGGCTTCATCCGGTTAAATGCGCTGCGGTTGAAACTGCGAGCTGCAAGAAAGGGCGATTTCTAAATCGCGCTCGGCGGTTGGGAGACCGCCGCGGAACCTCAGCGGGTATAGAGAAAACTGCTTCCGTGCAGCGCAAGCAAGCGGGCATCCTAGTCTGGCCTCGCTGAACTCGCAGTCAAACTGCTCGATCATCCTCTTTTGTGCGCGAGGATGGAACGCTTAGTCCCTGGGCACGCCGTAGTGGAGC
>DASSFL010000173.1:0-9787 GCA_035694525.1 Candidatus Udaeobacter sp.
CCAAGTCAGGATGGGCGTTCATAGCGGGCCCGTCGGTCGAACTACTGATGTCAATGACAGGACAAACATCGCCGGAGCGGGAATCAATATAGCGCAGCGAGTGATGGATTGCGGTGATGCCGGGCACATTCTTCTGTCTAAACACGTGGCCGAGGATTTAACAGAATATCGCCACTGGCGGGCGCACTTGCACGACTTGGGCGAGTGCGAAGTGAAGAATGCGCTGCGCCTGCACTTGTTTAATCTTTATAAAGATGGCCTCGGCAATCCGCAGATCCCCGAGAAACTCCGGCGGGGACGAAGAGGGGCGACTTCAGCTGTCAGCGTCCGTCCGATCTGGGCGCGCCGTTGGTCAAAACCTGTGCTGTCACTCGTAGTAATCGGGTTCGCAGTCGCGCTGGCTGTCACTTTTTCGACGTTTTTCCTCCAAGCCTCGCCAGCGAAATCCATCGCGGTTCTGCCCTTCGACAACCTCAGCCGTGACCCGAATAACGCATACTTCGCGGATGGCGTACAAGACGAAATTCTAACGAACCTAGCCAGGGTTGCCGATTTGAAGGTGATCAGCCGCGCCTCTGTGATGCAATATAAGAGCGGGATCGCGCGTGATCTTCGCAAGATCAGTCACGAACTCGGAGTGGCGAACGTCCTGGAAGGAACCGTTCAGCGCTCCGGCAATCGCGTGCGTGTAAACGCGCAGTTGGTGGAGGCGCGCACGCACCGGCAGTTATGGGGGGAGACCTATGACGGCGATCTTGCGGACGTGTTCGCGATTCAAAGCCAGATCGCCCAACGTATCGTTGCTCAGCTCAAATCCCAGTTCTCAGCTCAGGAAAAAGCGGCCATCGAGCAAATACCAACGGCTGATCTGACAGCTCACGATTTGTACATCCGCGCCAAAACACTTATCGCGACTGCTGTTTTCAGCACGCCTCAAGCGGAGAGCCTATTCGACGCCGTTCGCCTGCTGAACGAGGCGATCAAGCACGATCCAGGCTTTGCGCTTGCATATTACCAACTGGCGCACACTCACGATCTGCTCTACTTCAGTGGTACAGATCACACTCCTGCGCGGTTGGCTATGGCGGACGCGGCAATCCGATCGCTCACTCGCTTACTTCCAAATTCAGGCGAAGGGCATCTCGCTCTCGCCAAGCATTTGTACTGGGGTTATCTCGATTACGACCGCGCTCGGAACGAACTTAGTCTGGCACAGAAGAGTCTGCCTAACGAACCGTGGGCGTTTGTGCTGGCCGGTTATATTGACCGACGGCAAGGGCGCTGGGATCAATCGATCAAAAATCTTGAGCGTGCTATCGAGCTCGACCCGCAAAACCCTGCAATCCTCCAACAACTCGCTCTTACCTATGATTTGCTGCGCCGTTACGTCGATGAAGAGCGCGCATACGACCGCGC
Source organism: Candidatus Udaeobacter sp. (assembly GCA_035694525.1). Lineage (GTDB taxonomy): Bacteria > Verrucomicrobiota > Verrucomicrobiia > Chthoniobacterales > UBA10450 > Udaeobacter. The sequence goes on from DASSFL010000173.1 coordinate 1,417, forward strand.
AATCGCTGTTACCCCCAAAGATGCCCCGCTGCGAGCTTCCCGCGCAGAGGTCGAACTCAACTGGCATGCCGATCCGCGCCCGCTGATCTCGACAATCGAGGCCTTTGTAGCCGAAGATTCCAGCCAAGCCAAGGACCTAGCGTTTGTTTGGGTCCGCGGAGCGCTGTGCGAGCGCGATTACGATGGCGCGCGTCGCGCCCTCGCCGCGCTTCCGATCGATGGGTGTTATGACAACACTATTCCGGTGCCGCGGAGCTGGTGCGAAGGCGTAGTTGCTCAGTTCCGTGGTGACAAGGCGGCCTCCCACGCTGCTTTTACCAGTGTGCGTGCCGAAGCCGCCAAAATACTTGCGGACCAACCCAATTATGCGGAAGCGCTTTGTGTGCTCGGGATGGCCGACGCAGCTTTGGGCAACAAGGACGAAGCAATTCGGGAAAGCCGCCGCGCGGTTGAACTGTTGCCGGTGACGAAAGATGCGATCATTGGGCCGTTGTTAGTGAAGTATTTAGCGCTTATTTATGCGTGGACCGGTGAGAAGGATCTTGCGTTCGAGCAGTTAACCATCGCCGCGAAGATTCCCTGCACGTTAAGCTATGGTCAGCTTCGCTTGCACCCATATTGGGACCCGCTGCGCGGAGACCCACGCTTCGAGAAGATTGTCGCGTCTCTAGCTCCAAAGTAAAGTAGCCTCCCAGACAAAGCCGGTGTTGCTCTAAAGGGAACGCTCTAATCTTGCTCATGACTAACGAATCACACCCTTTCGCCGATGAAATTCACATCGAGCAACTTGAGGTTTCTACTCGCATCGGGGTCCCGGAAGAAGAGCGCGCCGCTCCCCAGCGGTTAACCGTCAGCATTTCCTTCTGGCCATATCAGCAGACGCGCGATTTGGAAGACGACATTCACCACGCCGTGGACTATTCAGCCGTGGCCGAGGAAACAAAGAGCTTCGTGCGCGATCAGTCGACCAGTCTGATCGAGACGCTGGCGCATCGGCTCGCAACGCATTTGCTGAAAAGCTTTCCCATCCAGAAGGTGACCGTTGAATTGAGGAAATTCCCCTTGGAGGATGCGAAACACGTCTCTGTAATCGTAACACGCAGCGCCTCTGTCGGCTGAAGCCGCGATTTCTCATCTAACGATTTAACGATTCACCGATTTAACCATTTCACTTTGCGAAGCCATTCGTGTCCATTGGCGGTTAGAAATGCGAAAAGGACGACTCGATAAACCAGCCGCGGAAATTGCACAGCGCTACAGTGAATCGGTTTCCTTCGACTGGCGACTTTATCCTTACGACATCGCGGGGTCGATCGTCCACGCCGCAGCACTGGCTCGTGCTGGAATCATAACAACAGCCGAAGCTCTAAAAATTAAGCGCGGATTGCGCGCAGTCCAAAAGCAGATCGAATTGGGCAGGTTCAAATGGGATCGATCACTCGAAGACGTACACATGAACATCGAAGCCGCCCTCACCAACCGGATAGGAGGTGCTGGCGCAAAACTCCACACAGCACGTAGCCGGAACGATCAGGTTGCGCTCGATCTGCGGCTTTATGTAAAAGCAGAGATCGCGGAAGTGTCAGATCGCTTGCGAAGTTTGCAGAGCGCCGTGCTCGACGTTGCGGAGCGACACATTGACGTCGTAATGCCCGGCTACACGCATCTGCAGCGCGCACAACCGATTACTTTTTCGCATTATTTGCTTGGACAGATGGAGGCTTTTGAGCGCGACGCGAATCGGCTTCGTGATTGCCTCGCGCGAACAGATGTTCTTCCACTTGGATCTGGAGCGCTCGCCGGATCGACCATCGTTCTCGATCGCGAGAGAATTGCACGCGACCTCGGTTTTTCGCGCGTGAGCCAAAATAGCGTCGATGCCGTCGGCGACCGCGATTTTGCATGCGAATTTCTTTTTTGCCTCGCCATGATCGGCCTGCACCTCTCTCGCTTGAGCGAAGACTTAATCATCTGGAGCACGACCGAATTCGGTTTTCTGGAATTTAGCGATTCATTTTCAACGCACTCCAGCCTTATGCCGCAAAAGAAGAACCCGGACATGGCGGAGCTGACGCGCGGCAAGACGGGCCGCCTTTACGGAAATTTGATGTCGATCTTAACCACGATGAAAGCGCTTCCTTCTTCTTACAATCGCGACATCCAGGAAGACAAGAGAGCGCTGTTCGATTCCGTCGATACAATCAAAAGCGCGTTGGACGTTTTTGCTGCGATGTTGCCAGAATTGAAAATCAACCGTGAACGGATGAACAGTTCTACTCGGGACCCAAATCTTTTCGCGACCGATTTGGCCGAGTATCTGGTGAAAAAGAGAGTGCCGTTTCGCGAGGCGCACCAAATCGTCGGAGAGCTGGTTGTGCGCTCCTTTGCGAAAAGCATTCCACTGGACCAAATCGGCATCGCTGAAATGAAAAAGTTTTCGCCACACTTCGAAGGTGACGTGGCGAAGATTTTCGATGTTCGGGGTTCGCTTGCGCAGCGGCGCGCGATCGGCGCTCCGTCACCCGAGAACAACGCGGCACAGATCAAGCGCTGGAAGGCAAAATTGTAGAGGCGCTCGCCGCGGCGAGCGCCTGCGTTCAGGATCCGGAGGTCTTCGGCATTTGACGCAAACGCCGCTACAACAGCGCTTACAATGTTTGCCGCTGAGGACAGCGGCCACTACACTTCACCCGTTATGCAAAACAGCTGGGAAACCGTGTCGAGCGAGCGGCATTTCGCCAATGCGCATCTCGAAGTTGTGACCGACCATGTGCGAACACCCGCGCGCTCGCTGCCACGGGCATGGACAATTGTGCACCGGAAAGCAGCCGTGATCATTGCGCCAATAACGCGGGACGGCAAAATCGTTCTCATTCACCAGGAGCGTATTCCGATTCGCACAGCAATTTGGGAAATGCCCTCGGGTCAGATCGACGGGCCCGTCCGGGAAACTCCTGGGCAAGTTGCGCTGCGCGAACTTCGTGAGGAAGCGGGCTATGAGCTTGCCAAGAATGGTGAGATCATCGCGCTGGGCCAGTACTTTACCTCACCTGGCTTCACCGATGAACGCGGCCACTTCTTTTTGGCGCACCCCGTACAGAAGTGTAAAGAGCGACCGACCGGAGACGAAGGTGAATCGATTCTCGATTGCCGCGAATTTAGCGTAGAGGAAATTCGGCGAATGATCGCCGAGAACGAGATTCGCGATGCCAACACGCTAAGCATTTGGGCGCGGCTCTGGGCCCGTGATCTCCTTCCCGTTAAAGCGTGCTGACCACTCTGGATTTTCTTATTGGCGGTTGTTTCGGATTTCGATATTCGGATTTCGTATTTTGATCCAATGCCCCTGAGAGACATTTTCAAATTTCGCGAGCTACCAGAGAGGGAAACATCCAAGCCCTTTCTGGAGCACTTGGAAGACTTGCGATGGACGATTGTGAAGATCGCGATCACGCTCGCAGCAGCGATGATCGTTTGCTTTGCATTCCGCTCGACACTCGTGCGGATTTTGCAGGCGCCGTTGCGCGACGTCGGATCACAAATCGGGACGCTCAAGGCGCTCGGCATTACCGATTCGATCGTGATCTCGTTTCATCTGGCGTTTTATGCCGGCATCGTTATCTCTTTTCCGCTCTTGCTATATTTCCTTGCGGAATTTGTCCTGCCTGCGCTTACGACAGTAGAAAAGCGCTTTTTATTGCCGGCTATTTTAGTGAGCTTCGCGCTCTTCCTTCTCGGTGTGACTGTTTGTTATTTTTGGTTGTTGCCGAAGACGATTCTTTTTTTCTTTCGCGACACCGAGTCGCTTGGCTGGGCACCCACCTGGACGGTGCAACAATATTATTCCTTTGTGACGCGATTTACAATCGGTTTCGGGTTGGCTTTCGAATTGCCAGTGGTAGTGCTGGCCCTGGTTCGATTTGGATTGATTACCTACAGGTTCATGGCGCGCACACGACCTTACGCTGTCGTGCTGATATTTATTCTGGCGACGATCATCACGCCGACACCAGACATTCTGACCCTGGTGGCGATGGCGCTCCCGATGTGCCTGCTTTATGAAAGCTGCATCTGGATTGCATGGCTAATGGAGCGCCGCAGCTCCAGGTCGATCACCAATTAGTTGCGTGGATAATTCTGTTTACGAGTTTCTCTTCCGTACGTTTGCGTTTGTTCTCGGCGCGGCAGTCGGCTCGTTTTTGAACGTCTGCATTTATCGGTGGCCTGCCGATCTTTCGATTAACAAGCCTCGCCGTTCTTTTTGCCCGGCCTGCAGGCAGCCGATCCCCTGGCATCAGAATCTGCCGTTGGTCAGTTGGATTTTTCTCCGGGGTCGTTGTGCAAATTGCGGCGCAAAAATAGCGTTTCGCTATTTCGCGGTGGAACTGATCACGGCGCTGTTGTTCCTCGCGATCTGGCAAAGCTTTCCGTGGCAGATGGCCATTGCATATTGGATCTTCGCTTCGCTTCTGCTCGTTGGAACGTTCATCGATCTGGAACATTTCATCATTCCAGACCGTGTGACCATCGGCGGAATAGTTGCGGGCGTCGTTTGCAGCGTGGCAGTGCCAGCTTTGATGGAGACGGATTCGCGGATCGCCGCATGCGTTCGCTCCCTTCTCGCTACAGCGTTGGGTTACGTAATTTTGTTGATTGTTCTCGAAGCGGGCAAAATCGCTTTTGGAAGAAAAAGGATTCAATTCGACGCCCCAACACCGTTTACATGGACAAAACGCGGAGACGACGCCGATCTTGTCGTCGGCACCGAGGAAAGCCTGTGGAGTGACTATTTTGCCCGGGAAAAAGACCGATTATTGCTTGAGTGCGAAGAGGCCAGGATCGACCACCACACATACGGGAATGTGACGCTGGACTTTCGCTACGATCGCGTCTCCGCTGAAGGCCAAGTGTTCATGCTCGATGATGTGACGCAGGTTTCGGGCGTAGCTCGCGAACTGGTCATTCCACGCGAGGCGATGGGCCGCGGCGACTTGAAATTTCTCGCGGCGATTGGCGCATTTCTTGGGTGGCGCGCGGTGTTGTTTAGTCTTTTCGCGGGATCGCTTCTCGGTTCGATTGTTGGCCTGATCACGCTGGTCGTCGGAAAACGGGTCTGGTCGGCAAAGCTGCCCTTTGGACCTTATCTGGCGTTCGGTGCGCTGAGCTGGATGTTTTTTGGCCAAGTTTTTCTAAATTGGTACGCACGATTGCTGAGCCCGTAGAGAGAAAGGCAGCTTTTCCCAGCGAATGACGCGAATTAACGCGAATGATTGTCTCATTCTCCGGAATCTTTTTCGCCTGTATTGGCGTGATTCGGGCGTCTCTTTTTCATCGTTCCTTTGTGGGGGGTGAACTTTGGCGACGGCCCAATTGAATATGATTTTCCAGAACGCGCGTTTGATTTTTCCCGACGGCATTCGCGATGGTCTAGAGGTCGTCGTGGAGAACGGAAAAATCGCCGCAATCGCCGAGCATGGATATGCCCGCGCGAAAGAGGTTGATGGCTCTCCTCCCGGCTCGCCACCCTCTCGGGCCGCCCGTCTACGTCGCTCGGCTCCCGCTGGCTCCGTTCTTGATCTTCACGGAAATTATCTGGCGCCTGGCTTCATCGATCTTCACGTGCACGGCGCACTTGGCCGCGACGCCATGGAAGCCTCTGCGGAAAGGTTTCAAGCCGTCTGCGATTATCATGCCAGCGGCGGCACGACTTCGCTTTTGCTGGCAACGGCAACGGCGCCACTCGATAGCATTGCCGATGTTCTAAGTGCCATCCGTGAGTGTTATTGTTCGATTAAACAGATCGCTGGCGTTCATGTAGAAGGCCCGTTTATTTCGAAAGCCAAATGCGGGGCACAGCGCGCCGAATTCATTGAAAATCCGTCGCGCGCTTCAGTCCAGCAATTGCTCGACTACGCTGACGTGATCAAACGAATCACGATCGCTCCCGAGCTGCGGGGCGCGTTTGAGGCGATCGAGAATTTTCACACGCACGGGATCAGTGTCAGCGGAGGCCACAGCAATGCATGGGACGAGGAGGCCCGAGAAGGTTTCGCTCGCGGCATGCGCAGCGTGACACATACATTCAACTGCATGTCGAGCGCGCGTCGCCGCGGCATTTATCGCGTCGGTGGTTTACTCGAGTTTGCGTTGAGCGAACCACGAATCAGTTGCGAACTAATCGCCGACGGTCATCACGTTTCCGAAACGTTGATGAAAATGTTGTACCGCGCAAAAGGACCGTGTGGAATTTGTCTCGTAACCGATGCAACCGCGGGCGCTGGATTGCCGGATAAATCGCAGTTCTCGCTTTTTGGAAGGGATTGTGTCGTGGAGGATGGCGTCTGTTTACTTGCCGATCACTCAGCACTCGCGGGCAGCGCCTCGCGCATGATCGATCTTGTGCGCACGATGGTGGTGAAAGTAAACGTTCCGCTGCACGAAGCCGTGATGATGGCCACCGAAAATCCTGCGCGTGCTGTCGGCTTTGAAGCCAAAGGCTGTCTGAAGGTGGATGCAGACGCGGATTTGGTCGTTCTCTCGCCAGAATTGGAAGTGCTGCGAACATTCAGTGGCGGTCAGGAAGTTTTCTCTCACTAACCCACGGTTTCAGCGCACCAATTATTCGTGTCGATTGGTGTTCATTCGTGGTTAAGAGGACTACAGCAACAGCAAAAATCCGGCGATATCGAGCGCCGCGCGCGGTCGGCTAAGCTTGCTGATATTTGCGGACCATTCGCGCCATTGTTTCGCGTCGTCAGCAAACGCGCGCTGTACCTGTGCGATGACTTCTCGTGGCGAATCTGCGATCGTACCCGAATTCGTTTCGACGATTAGCCGGGCGTTGCCTTCCTCCTGCCCGGCGACGACGTAATTGATGATCATCGGACAGGCGGCGGCGATCGTTTCCTGCACCGTCGCGCCCCCGGCTTTTCCGATGAGCAAATGGCTCTCGTGAAGCATGCGCGGAAGTTCATTAGTCCAGCCAATGACCTTTGCCTTGTTTCCGGTCGCGGCTGCGATGTCGGGCATGAGTGTATCCGCACGGCCAATGGTCACGGTGAGATCGACACCCAGCTCGGCGAGGCGGTGTGCCAGTTCCGGTGCGCCGCGAGTGGCCGCGTGTATCATGTATAAAACACGGCGCTCAGAGTTGTGCGGGGGTAAAACGCGATTTGACCGTGCAGAATCGGCAAATTTTGGACTTACAGGAAAACCAAACACCTCGATTTTTTCCGCGGCGACTCCGGCTGTTCGCAAGACCGAGGCACTTTGCTCGTTCGCAACGAGGAAATAATCGGCGGCACACCGATACCAGGCCGCGTTGATGGTAATTGAATCCGTGACTACAACGACAATTTTGCAAGCGAGTGAGCAATCGGAGTTTCGTTCCTGAATTCGTCGGAGTACGTTCGGATAAGCCGGGAACGTGCAAATCATCACGTCTGGTTGAAAACGCTCGAGCAATGCGGCGAAGTGATCCTCGAGCCGCGAAAAACGCGCGAATGCTGCATCGAAATCTTTCTTGCCATCGAGCCAGCGATAAACCGCCCCCCATGCGCCAGGCGCGAAATTGACGATCGCCAAATAGCTTTTTCGCACGAGCTCGTTCACTGGCCCATAGGCTTCGGCAAACAAATCGTGCAATTCTACCTCCGTCCCTTCCGGGGCGACGCGGGTAAGAGCATCGCGAATTCCACGCGCAGCGCTGTTGTGACCTTCCCCGAAGCTCGCCGTGAGGATCAATATTCGTTTTTTCACAGTTTGTCAGGCCATCGTAACGCGCATTGGGAAATCGCCTCACGAGGTAAAGAGAACGGAGGTTGACCGAAGCATTCGGAGTTTAATGGATATTTACATTGGGCAAAGTAAACTCTCCGTGAAGATGAAATATCTCGGATTCGCCTGGCGGGTACTGCGTCGCCTGGTTTGGGAGACAGCAACCGATACCACAACCGGCCTGGCCGCACAGATGGCGTATCTGCTTCTTTTTGCGCTGGCCCCCGGATCGCTGTTTCTCTGGCATCTGTTGGGTTTGTTCGGCACGGATCCGACAAAGTTGCATCGGATGTTTCTTCTTTTGAAAAGTTTCATGCCACCAGACCCGAAAGTGCAGGACATTCTCGATTCTGCGATGGCAAATGTGGTGGTGACAGGCTCGAGCGGGCTGCTCGCGAACGCAGGCATCATTCTCGGAATTTATTGCGGGACGGTCTTCATCGCGACGACCTCACGCGCTCTCAGCCATACGTACGGGATACGGGAAGATCCCCATTGGTGGTCGAAGTATATCATCTCATTTTTCATGCTGTTCTGGTTCGGGATCATCATCGTGTTCTGCTTCAACGCAATCGTCTTTGGCGAACGACTGGCC
>DASSFL010000174.1:0-1470 GCA_035694525.1 Candidatus Udaeobacter sp.
ATGTGACGCTCAACTGCTTCGACAACAACAATCGCGTCGTCAACCACAAGCCCGATGGCGAGCACAAGTCCGAAAAGCGAAAGGGTGTTAATCGAAAATCCGAACAACGGGAACACTACAAACGTGCCGATCAACGACACCGGCACCGCGCACAATGGAATGAGCGTGGCGCGCCAGCCTTGTAAAAAAAGGAATACGACGATGACGACCAACACGAGCGCCTCGAACAACGTTTTAACGATGTCGTTCAACCCTTCAGTCACCGAGAGGGTTTGATCCAGCGAGACGACGAAATCCATGTCCTTCGGAAAACGTTGCTTCGCTTCCGCCAATAGCTGCCGTACACCTTGCGCGGCTTTAACAGCGTTGGTTCCGGGCAGCTGATACACAGCGAGAATCGCCGCGGGTTGTCCGTTAAGCCTGCCTTTTAAGTTGTAAGTTTGCGCGCCGAGATCAATGCGCGCGATGTCTTTCACCCTCACAAACGAACCGTCCGCGTTCGCCCTAACGACTATTTCACCAAATTCCTCCGGCGTTTGCAGTCGTCCCTGAGCGCGCACGGTATAAGTGAATTTTTGTCCGCTTGGAATTGGTTCGCTGCCGACCTGGCCGGCGGGATTCACCGTGTTCTGCTTTTGCACTGCGGTGATAATGTCCGGCACAGTGATGCCGAGCTTCGCGAGTTGATCCGGCTTGACCCACAGGCGCATAGCGTATTGGCCAGCGCCGAAAATCTGCACATTCCCTATTCCTGGCACGCGTGTCAGTGGATCGAAGAGATTGATGTAGCCATAATTGGCGAGAAAGGTTCCGTCGTAGCTGCCTTTGGGTGAATAGATCGCAATCAGCATCAGTGGCGCCGTAGTCGATTTTTTAACGGTCAGGCCGTAGTTGATGACGTCGGCGGGCAATTGCGATTGCGCTTGCGAGACCCGGATCTGCGTCAGCACGTGATCGATGTTCGGGTCGGTTGCAACGTCGAAATTGACGATCAATCGAATGTCGCCACTGTTCGAGTTGATCGAGTACATGTAGTTCATGTTGTCCACGCCGCTCATCTGCTGCTCGATCGGCGCCGCGACCGCTTGCTCGATCGTGAGCGCGTCCGCGCCGGTGTAGTGCGTTTGCACTTGAATCTCCGGCGGAGCGATTTGCGGATATTGCGCGATCGGCAACGCCAGAATGCACACGCCGCCGATGAGCGTCATCAGAATCGCGATAACGATCGCGACAATGGGGCGCCGGACGAAGAACTCGGACATTTCTTAGGGTTTCTTTTGCTGGTCCGCTTTTGAAACCAACGCGTCGGCGGGAGGGGTCCAGTCTTTCGCGGTGACGGTCGATCCTTCGCGCGCTTTTTGGAGTCCCTGGACGACAACCTTGTCGCCCGGCTTCAAACCTTCCGTGACTTCCCACATCGCGCCGATGCGCTCGCCCATTTTCACCGGACGAATGCTGACCTTGTTATTT
>DASSFL010000175.1:0-9699 GCA_035694525.1 Candidatus Udaeobacter sp.
CTATGTGATGCCCATTGTCATTGGTGATCGGGAACGCATGTATCGGCTCGGGCATGAACTGCGACGGCGTGGTCTTTGGGTTGCCCCGGTTGATTATCCGGCTGTGCCACAACATCGAATCTGTTTCCGTGCGTGTGTGACGGCCAAACATACGCGCGCAGATCTGGACGAAGCTTTAAACATTCTCGCAGACACGCTCGTCCCAGCGGCCCTCCAAAAGCAAAGCGCCTGAGGGGCTTGCTTAAGACAAGGTTAATGTCCGGCTTGTTTTTGGATTCGAACGTCTCTGCTAAATCGATGCCGGAACGAACAGAGGCCCCGTGCTCGGGCGTAGAAGCCACCTATAAAGCGCGCGAGGTCGAGGGAGTTTTCGATCTTTATTTCTACAGGCCAATAGGGTTTTGGCTCGCCCGGTTTTTTGCGCGCCTCAGAATGACGCCGGCGGGCGTGAGCTTGCTGGCCGGCATCTTTGGCGTCGTCGCGGGGCACCTTTATTATTATCGCGACCTAAGCATCAATGTTGCGGGAATGATGCTCCATGTTTGTGCGAATGCATTCGACAATGCGGACGGCCAGCTTGCGCGTATGACGCATCGGGAAAGCCGCGAGGGCCGTATCATTGACAGCCTTGCCGACCACCTGGTCTTCGTCAGCGTTTACTTGCACTTGACTCTCCGTTATCTGTTCGAAGGCTCGTCGCCAGCGATCTGTCTTCTCGGGGTTGCTGCGGGGATCAGTCACGCTTTGCAAGGAGCAGCGGCTGACTATTATCGGAGCACCTATCTTTACTTTGTAACGAGTGGAGCGCGTAAGAGCGTGGATTCCTCATCTGACCTGCGATCGGATTATTCGAAGTTGACCTGGCGTCACGCACCGTGGCAGAAGCTCCTGCTTGCATTGTATTTGAACTTTACCAGTCAACAGGAAATGCTGGCACCGCGCTTAAAAACGTTGCGTGACGTGGTTCGCCAATTATTTCACGGCGAGATTCCTGACCCGCTAAGAACGCGCTATCGAGATTTGGCCCGCCCGATGCTCAAGTGGTGGAGACTGTTGATGACGAACATCCGGATGCTGGTTTTATTTGCCCTTCTGTTCATCAGCCAACCAGTTTATTATTTCTGGTTCGAACTGATCCCGCTCAACTTGCTCTTCGTTTACGTTCTGTTTCGCCAGGAAAAAATGGCCGGATCACTGCTGAAAAGGTTAGGACCCGCTTGATAGGTGCTTTGTCATGTTGAGCGGAGCGAAACTTCTGTCTATTACCGTGGGCAAACGTTGCAGAAATGATCCGAGATTCTTCTCCGGCGACTGCGGGATCAGAATAACATTGTAGCCTTTGCTTCGTGTCGAACATTGAGATTTCAGAGGTTGGCTCTCGCCAGGAGCGCAACGCGTTCATCAAATTTCCATGGCGCGTTTACGCAAATGACCCCGCATGGGTGCCGCCGTTAATCATCGAACGCAAAGCGTTCCTCGATCGCAAACACCATCCGTTCTACAGACATGGCAATGCCGTGTTATTTCTGGCCCGAAAAAACGGCGAGATTGTTGGCCGAATCATGGCCAGCGACGATCCGAACTACAATGCGCTGCATCAATCGAATGTCGGCTGCTTCGGCTTGTTCGAGTGCATCAACGATCGTGATGTAGCTGCGGCGCTTTTCGAACGGGCTGCCAGTTGGCTTCGGGAAAAGGGACGCACTGAAATCATGGGGCCGATCGACTATTCAACCAATTACACCTGCGGATTGCTCGTCGAGGGGTTCGAACATCCGCCGACGCTGCTCACTACGCACAATCCGCCGTACTACGAGCGCTTAATCGACAATTGGGGGTTCAGTAAAGTCATCGATTTCTTCGCATGGTGGTTTACTGATCCGAGCGCGGCCACAGCTCGCTTGCGCAAGCTGGCGGCTCGTCTTGAACCGCGGACGCGATTTACAATTCGTCGCGGCAATCTGCGAAATCTCGAGGCCGAAGCGGCCAATTTTCTCAGCATCTACAATGAAGCCTGGAAACATAACTGGGGTTTTGTGCCATTCACAAAAGGCGAATTCGACTACATGGCGGCGGAGATGAAACCGTTGATCCGCGACGATTTCACGGCCGTTGCCGAAATCGACGGCGAAGCGATTGGCTTTGCTCTATCTCTGCCTGATATCAATGTGGCGCTGAAAAAAATAGGCGGCCGGCTCACAACCTTCGGAATCCCGATCGGTCTGGCTAAGCTGCTTTATTATAAATCCCGTATTCGCAAAGCGCGTTACATTGCCATGGGCGTGCAGCCGCGGTTTCGTCGGCTCGGCGTGGCCGAGATGATGGTGCTGCGCCTCATGGAAGCGGGAATGGTCAAATGCGGATTCCAGGCGGAGTTAAGCATGACGTTGGAGAACAACGTCATGATCAACCGCTTCATCGAGAGCATCGGTGCACACCGTTACAAGACGTATCGAATTTACCGCAAACAGTTACCCTGCTGACAACGACTGCCAAATGAAGCTGCGGCCGCCGGGGCTTCGTAAAACGGAGCTTCGTCTTGCTGGGCGGTCGTCAGATCACGAATGCGCTCTGGCTCGCCGCGCCGCATCCTTGACAGCCGACTTGCCAGCATCCCCGCCACTTCCCGGGCGGCGTATTGCAGGGGATGGCTCACGGCCAGTGAGGTCTCCGCGGTGCAATAAACGCCGCATCCCGCCTGGCAATCCTTCTTCCGGTTGTAGCTCAGCAAATCTTCCCGCGTGATCTCGAGAATGTGCCTCTCGGTTCGCACCTGACTGCAGAGCCAGAACTTGCCGGTCGATGACACGAAGAAATATTTATAGCCCGCGATGCAGGTCCATTCGACCGGTTCCTGCCGGAGCATCTTCTTTTGGTAAGCGAAAAGGTTCCAGCTCGAGTGAATCTTCTTGCCGCTGCGCTTCAGTTTCTCCTGGTGCTCGAGAAAACGGAGCAGCGGCTCGGTCGCACTTGCATCGCGCAAGGCGCGGTCGTGCACGAGATCGTCGTGGATCACGCGCGCATGGACCGGGATGCCCAAGTCGAGGCAAGTGTCTATCACCTGTCCCATCTCATCGAGCGTCTCTTTGAAAAGGACGCCACTGACGTGCAGCTTGACCTTCGAATCTTTGAACCAGTCGAGCTTGTGCAGGATCGACTTCATCGCTTTGCGTGTGCTCGCGATCGGCGTCATCCGGTCCACGGAAATTTGCAGGTCATCGAGGCCCGCGCCTTCAAGGTCCTTGAGGAGCTGGCGGTTCAGGAGAAACCCGTTTGTGGACATGCTCACTTTGCAAAAACCGAGGGATTTTGCGTAACGCACTACCTCCACAATGTCCGGATGCTTGAGCGGTTCGCCCCCCTGCAGACCGAGGCGCATCACGCCCAGCTTTCGAATGTGGTCCATCCACGTCTTGAGATCGGCCAGGGCCGGATGCCGAATCGAGTTGTTGAATTCGTTGCAATAATGGCAATCCAGGTTGCACTGTTCGGTGACGTATAGGTGCGCAGCCCACGGTTTGGTGTCAAAAACGCGAGGGGCCTGCCGAAGGTCGAGCATTTGTTCCCCTATCACAGTCATAGACGCGGTGTCAAGTAACCAGGCTAGTTCCTAACCTCCTGGAAGCGATCGACGCGGAGAACGAGAAGACGTGTCGAATCTAGCTGGCTGCACTCTGACTCCGAAGAGCCCACAGTGCCCAGGCCACGCGTGCCAACTGAACGGCAGCCGTCACGGCTTCCCACCAAGCGATGAGTTTGAAGGCTCCGGCCACAGTGCCAAAGATAAGCCCGAGCGCGAGAATCCAGACGTAAATATTCCGCCGTCCGCCCACGAGACGGAAGATACGATCGAAACCTGCCAGCTCGCTGATCGATTTTCCGTAGTAGCGAACGATGCTTGCGCGCGCTAGTGCGTTCGTTATCTCCGCGCCAATAAGGAGACCGAGGTAAGCGAAGGCGTCCGGCAATTTTCCGGAAACGCTAAGGTGCCAGGCGAGCGCTAGCCACCATGAATTTTCGAACAAGGCATCAAACAGATGTTCGAGCTTGCCAGCCTTTGACGTCTCGAGTTTTAGGCGCGCGAGCTTCCCATCAAGTCCGTCAAGGACACCGACAATTAGGGCAAGGCCCAATCCCCACGCCAGGTGACCGGTTACCAGAAGAATAGTGACCGTCCAGGCAACAACATTGCAAAACAGGGTCAACTGGTTGGGTGTGATCGGCGTTTTGCAGAGACGCGAAACAAGAAAGGTCTCAATCGGAGCATGCAACCATGCGGGAATGTCGGGCGGGCCCTTTTGTATTGAATCCAACAGAACGCGCTCTGCGAGTTTTCTATTCGAAAGCGACGGCGCAGGAAACCAAAATTGCCTGAGTTTTCGAAACATCGAGACGTAGTATAAAGGCTGAGCGGAGACATCCAGCGCGGCCAAACTATCGTGCCCCAATCCGTTGCGGAGACCTTCTTCAAGAAGACCGTTTTGCGCCGAAGCCCAATCGTACTCCAAAAGAGCTGGGCCGCACAGTTTCCCTCGGGCGGTATCTGGCGCGGAACTGATGAGAGCCTGAATCCGTGGCCTCACGCCGGAGTCCAACAGAACGGTGGGCGCATTTTGCGAAACGAGGGCGTGCAACAATCGAGGGTCGAATACAGAACCAGCTGGAATAACAAGAAGAAGTGGAATTGCGTCGGAGTTACGGGGCCAGACATCGACAATCTGCTCCAGCCTCACCGGTCCGGCTTGGCGCCTGCGAAGCGCTAGACTCAACTGTGCCCGCGCCCACGATGGCCGAGCGAGTTCCTTTGCGATCTGGTCGGGCGTGTTGGAAAGAACCGTTGCGCGTTTAATTCCGCAACGTTGCAGTGTGCGGAGCAAGCGTTCCAGCGTGGAAATGCCGCAAAGCTCAACCAGCGCGCTGGGGTCATCGGCCAGAATGACGCATTCGTTAACCATAAATTTTCAAGATTGGATACGGAATCGACTTTACACGAGCAAGTCGAGTAACAGCTCAACAGCCGCAAGCTTACAATAAATTCGCCTTAGCCTCGACATTCGCTAGGCTTGCTGCTTGTGGCAAAAACAAACGGCTCGACTTTAGCAGATAATTTGCAGCGATCACCTGTTGATGGCGCTCCAGGCATTTTTTCACGGGTTCGTTATAGTCCCTTCCTTGCGCAGTTGGTGATCATCCGGCGTTGCAACCTGTCTTGTAGCTATTGCTCGGAATACGACAAGATCAGCGAGCCAGTCCCCACCGAAGTTCTGGCGGAACGGCTTCGGAAATTGAAAAGTCTGGGGACCTTTGGGATCTCTTTAACGGGCGGGGAACCGACGCTGCATCCGCAACTCCCCGATCTTATCCGAAAGTGCCGTAAACTCGGTTTCTTCCGCACGGGTATGATTTCAAACGGCTTTTTCTTGCGGCCCGAGTTAATCGAGGCCCTTAATGAGGCAGGACTTCAGGAAATGCAGATTTCTATTGATGGAGTCCACGCCAACGACACAACACAGAAGGTGTTGGCTAACCTTAAGAAACGCCTTCAATGGCTGCGTGAGTATGCCCGTTTTCGAGTGATTGTTAGTGGCGTTCTCGGTGCATGTCCCCCACGAGAGGCTGAAGAGGTGCTCTCTTTTGCCAGGCAAATGGGCTTTGTCCCACGCGTTCTGCTTATTCACGATAGTGAAGGTCAGTTGAAGCTGAGCGGTGAGGAAGCCAAGATATTTGAGAAGATCGTCGGCGAGTTGCCAAAGACTTTCGTAGATTTCTCGACTTACCGAAAACGATTGGTGCGCGACGGCTCCGCGCCATTCAAATGTCGAGCCGGAAGCCGATACCTTTACGTTGATGAATATGGAAAGGTCAATTGGTGTTCACAGACTAGAAGCGTTTGGTCCAAAAGTTTGATGGATTACACGCGTACCGATTTACGCGAGCAGTTTTACCAGTACAAGCCTTGCCACGCGACCTGCACACTCGGGTGTGCGCGCTCTACGAGCCAGCTCGATAACTGGCGCGCTCAACCCGGATTTAACTCGTAGCTGGCGCTCATTTTTCTTTCCGCGTGCAACAGCATGCTGGGAGTATCCACGTCCTGCCACCAACCATCGCCGATATCGATGGCACGGACTTTATCGTTGCCAGCCATCAATCGAACTCCATCAGCCAGGCTGCAGTCGTTTCTGCCACTGCGGGACTTCGCTCGTTCGAAAAAGTCGAAGATTTCGAGTGGGCAAACAAAAAGCCCGATATCAATGGCATCGTAATCGCTTAGTTTTTTCCCGATGTCAGTGACTCTGTTTCCTCGTGTACGGACTTTCATCGCGTCTTCCAAATCGAAGATGGAATCGAGTTTCTGGTCTACCCCGATGTTAAGGAAATCGGAATCGAAAGAATCGAGCAGGCGATCGACGACGGCAGCTTCGAAAAGATGGTCGCTCATCGTGAGAAGAAAGGGTTTGCTGAGGTGACCAGCGGCCGCAAGAAGCGAGATGCCATTTTGTTTTTGCCAGTCGCGGTTTTCAATGAAGGAGGCGCTGAGGCCGGAAGGAATGAATTGCTTGACCTGCTCGGTCATTCGCCTGCTTTCGTAGCCGACCACAAAGTTGACGCTTGTGATCCCTGCGCGGATCAGGGTATCTAATGCGTACGAAATCAACGGACGGCCAAGCACTGGGACGAACGGCTTTAGGAAGGTGCTGTCCGATCCGCGCAGACGCGAGCCCTGGCCGGCCATCAAGATGACCGCTTCAGAAATAGCAGTCATAGCTGGTAATACCTCTTCAATCCCCACAGCCGCAGGCGTTGCGGAAGAAATCTGAAAATCAATGGCGCAATCTTCGATTGGAACATATCGCCGACTGTGACCCGCGGGGGCGGACGATCTGCGTTGACTAATTTGAGAACATGTTGGGCGACGAGGTCCGGGCCAGGCGCATTTTCCATGACGCGCTCGACGAGTTCCCATGTCCTGGAAACTTTTGCGTCGTAACGTCGATCCAGCCTGGCGCTCTTACTCACGCCCTGGTTAAATTCGGTGCGAATGTCGGCCGGCTGAAGATCCACAACGTGCACGCGGGAATTGCCGAGCTCGAGCTGGATCGACATGGTAAAAGATGCAAGGGCCGCTTTCGCGGCGTTGTAGGCCGCCATAAAAGGCACTGGAAGCCGGGAAGCCAACGAAGTGACGTTAATGACCAAACCTTCACCACGTGCGTGCATGTGGCGCAGTGCGAGTTGTATCAATTGGATTTGGCCGAAAACCAGAATTTGAAACTGGCTCGCAATCGTTTCCATGGGAAGAATCTCAGCAGCGTCAAAATGACCGGCCCCGGCGTTGTTGATCACAACGTCGAAGTAACTAGCTTCCGCAAGCGCGGCATTGAATGCCGCCTCAACGGAAAGCGGATCGGCCAGATCAAGACGAACCGCATGCCATCGGGGCATTTTTGGGATGCGTTCCAAGTTGCGTGACGTGCCCCACACTTCATCGCCGCGTGCGAGCAAGGCGTTCGCGATGGCCCGACCAATTCCAGAACTGGCACCGGTGAGAAAGATCCGCTTCATCACGATAGTTTGGTCGAACGTCTGTGGTGTAACCATCCAACGCCGAAAATTGCGAGGAAGACAAGACCGGCCATGACTTGTCCAGCAATCCCATCCAGAAACAAACGACACATTAACGCTGGGACAATAGCTATGATTCCGGTAAGGATCGGTGGACGGATGTTACTCCACGGATTGCGCCATCGAAAGACCAGCCGCAGCACGCCGTAACGCAAGATCCCTTGGATTATGTAGGGCACCAGAATGCCAAACGCCGCGCCGGTCACTCCGAATCGAGGAATCAGCCAGAGATTTGCGCCGAATGCTATGGCGCAGGTGACCGAAGAATTTAGCAGGTTCAAGTGCGGCCGCTGCACCATGATTACGGTCTCACCCAACGACACAAACGCGTTCGTGGCACAAGCGATTCCGACGATCCCAAGCCAGGCGCCGCCTTGCATGAACGCTGGACCGTAGATTAGTAAGATCACCGATCCAGCCAGCGTCATGACGGCGACCGATGGTAACAAAATCCAAAGCATCCACTCGGCTAGACGAGCATAGGTCGCGGCGGCGCGTTGCTGATCGCCGGTTGCAGTCATGCCGGCAACGACTGGGGCAAAGATCGGGTTGAACGTTTGGTTGACCTTGCGTAGGCCGCCCGCAAGCCCAACCACGGCACTATAAACGCCAACCGTGGCGAGGGTCACCCCGGGAGCGCGGCCGATGAACCATCCCAGCATGATCACATCCAGCCGCAGGATGAACGCGTTAAACATCTGATAAACGCTGATGGGAGCGGCGTAGGCGAGCAATGGTTTTGCTTCTGCCCAAATGGAGACGGTGTCGCGCGCTGTCACACCGCTGAAGAGTCTTGAGGCAAATATGAGTGCGACAATTCCCGAAGCCGCGGTTCCGGAAACGGCGGCCGCCTCCGGCGCGAACCTTGTGAATCCAAAGCCGAGCGCGATCAAAAGCGCCAGCGTCGTGAAGGCAGGCTCTGTCATGCCTCGCGAATAGATGTCGTGCTTCATCACCTTCATGCCGCGCGAGATGGAAGTACAAACGCGGTACAAAGCGATGCCCGGCAGCGCGCTGAGCACAAAGGCCAGAGCGGACAGCATCTCGCGCGGAAATTGCAATCGATCCCCAAACATTAGCAGGGCCGTGATGCCAATCGCGGCGACGAGAGTCGACTGGATTAGAACCAGAACAACGGCTGCTCGAAACAGCGCGCGACTGCGCGCGAGATTGCCGGTTGCTTGCGAACGGGCGATAAAAGTCGTGATGGCGTTATCGAGTCCGAAGACCGCAATTTTGCTGGCCAGATCGGTATTCGCCCAGGCAATCGAAAACGTTCCCAAGGCAGCCGGTCCGAGCAGTCGCGCCACGAGAAAGATAAAGACGCCGCGAAGGTTCGACGCCAACATCGCGATCGTGTTCAAGATGGCGCCGCGCTTGAGCTCTACTCCGGTTTCGTCTACGCGCGCTGCTGCATCCGCTGCCGCCGGCGGGATGTCGACCCTACCCTCGATGGCGCTCATTGGCTTCTCACCGAGCAGGTCATAGGCTTGGGAGATTTCAGCGTTATTCGTCATACGTCGTGAAAAAGAATGCCTACGCTACAGTTGAGTGCTCGGGTCCGCCAAAATTTTCTCGCAAAGCGTCTTGGTCACGCATCAGTGGGTGATCGTAGCCTTTATTGCATCGAACAGTGGCTGTCGCTACACTTGGGGGCCATTTCGCCCAAACAGCATGAGCATTCGAGCGATCACGTTTGAGCAGAGGGGGGCGAAAGAGACTCTCCTGCTTGCTAGCGTAAAACCGCGAAAAAGCCGCCTTTTCCCCGAGGTAGAAAGTTTTCGCAAGGATTGACTATCTTTGGAGGGCAAGAAAATGGATCTCCCAGCCGGTATTCTAACTTTACAACGCACCGATCGCTGGGTTGGTGTGCCGCTTTGCGCCATTCTAACCCTTCTCAGAAGAATCTTTGAATGCGCCAGGCGTCCAGGGCCCCACCGGGTTCGGCGCATTCTCTTCGTCAAGTTAGCGGAGCAGGGCTCTACCGTTCTTGCTTATCCTGCAATTCGTCGTGCGATCGACATGGTGGGACGTGAAAACGTTTACTTCGTTGTATTTGAAGACAACCGTTTC
>DASSFL010000176.1:0-2646 GCA_035694525.1 Candidatus Udaeobacter sp.
GGTAACGAACGCTCCCAGCGATCCTGCGGCAAGACCCAGCCCGACCAGAACCGCACCTTGACCAAGGACAAGGCGAAGCACATCACCACGGCTCGCGCCAAGAGCAAACCGAATGCCGAGTTCACGTGTGCGCTGGGTCACGGTCAACGCCATCACTCCATACAAACCAACACTGGCCAGGACCAACGCGATAGCGGCGAATGCGGCCAGGAGCGACATCATCATGCGACGCGAGCCAAGACTTTTGGCGATATTGTTTTCCATCGTGGAGATGCCGGAGAAGGCTTGGTCAGGATCGAGCGCTTGAAGTTCGCCCTTGATGGCGGGCACGAGCGAGAGCGGATTACCTGACTTCACTCGCACGAGCAGCATGTTGCCGGGGTTCGGCACCTGGTCGGCCGCGAACGTCATTTGCACCCAGTGATATTGCTCGACGTTATCTTCGCCGGGCGCCTCATTGCGCGTGCGCGGAACCACGCCCACGATCGTCAGCGGCGGCGGATTCTTTTCGTCCGATCGGTTGTCGTCGATTTGCTGACCGATGGGGTCTTTGCCGGGAAAATATTTTTGCGCAAGCGTTTCGTCGATGATAACCGAACGCCGCTGGTTAGCGCGATCGTCGGCGGTGAAGGCGCGCCCGCGCAGCAGCGGCATTCCCATCACGCGAAAGTAATCCGGCGTAACGACATTGATTTCCGCCTGCGGCTTTTCGCCCGGCGGATAAGGCGGCGTGCCGGTGAGATGAAAGGAGCTGTCCCATTCATTGTCATCGAACGGAATATTCAAGCCGAGCGCAACGGCTTCCACGCCCGGCAGAGCGCGGATTCGTTCGACCAGCTGATTGTTGAATCGCGCGACTTTTTCGTCTGTGTCGTAGCGCGCATTGGGCAACAAAACGTCGGCCACTAAAATGTTCTCCGGCTTAAATCCAAGCTGCGCGTTTTGCGCGTTGTGAAAACTTTTCAGAGTCAATCCCGCGCCCGCAAGAAGGAGCAGAGCGAGGGCGACCTGCGCCACCACCAGCCCGGAACGAATACGCTGACGTTGCGCACCATCGCTCGTCCCGCGGCTACCTTCGTGCAGAGACAGAGTCAGCGATGCCGTGCGCGACACGCGCAATGCCGGCCAGACCCCGACAAGCAAACCAGCGCCGATCGCCACCGCGGCTGTGAAAGCGAGAACTTTGAAGTCGAGATTCGCTTCCTGAAAACGCGTGACGTCAGAGGGAGCGAAGCTGGCAGAGCTGGCGGGGGAAATGGCTTTGATGGCATCGAGTCCCCAGAGTGCGAGAAGCACACCGGCGATGGCGCCGACAACGGCGAGAATTGCGCTTTCGACAAGCACTTGCCGGGCAAGCTGGCCGCGGCTGGCACCCAGAGCGGCGCGCACTGCCAGCTCGCGTTCGCGCCCGAGCGCGCGCGCGAGCTGTAAGTTCGCGACATTGGCACAGGCGATGAGAAGCACACAGCCGACCGCGGCCAGAAGCAGCGTAACGCCGTGTTTGTAATCCTTCACCGCGGAATCGAGAAGAATCAACGCAGTGACGCGGCGTCCAGCATTGGAATCGGGATAGCGACGCTCGAGTTCAGCGGCGATGTTATTCAGATCGGCCGTCGCCTGCGCCAGCGTCACATTCGGTTTGAGCCGTCCGATTACGGAGAATCCGGGATGATTTCCACGATCCAGGTAGTCTTTGTCCGCGCGCAAATCTTCCAGAGGAATGTAAATCTGAGCCGCCCGCGGCAGTTTCACATTGGGCCGAAGCACGCCGATTATTTCGCGCTCCACGCCATTGAGTATGATGGATTGGCCGATGACTCCGCGCGAACTGCCGAAGCGACGTTTCCATAATCCATCGGAAATAAGCGCGACTTTTTTGCAGTGCGGCACGTCGTCCGCTTCGCGGAAATCGCGTCCCAACTCTGGCGGAACGCCGAGGACGGAGAGAAAATTGTGTGTCACGCGCGCGGAGCCGACGCGCTCCGCCTCGACATCGCTGGTCGCGCCGGACAAATTCGCGTCGCCACGGCGGATCAGAGCAAGATCAACGAAACCGCGCTGACTCGCGCGCCAATCCAGATAATTCGGGAGACTCACCGAACCGGAATCGAAGACACTCGTGCGCTCACGAATGAGTACAAGGCGGTCTGATTGGGGATAAGGCAGCGGTCGCAACAACACCGCGTTAACAACACTAAAAATCGCGGTGTTTGCACCGATGCCGAGGGCAAGCACGAGCACGGCGATGAACGCAAATCCTGGCTGCTTCATCATTTGCCGGAACGCGAATTGCAGATCTTTGACCATTGTTGGAGGTGATGATTTTTATTCTGTCCGAAGCGCTTCGATGGGATCCACACGGCTGGCGCGCCGCGCCGGCAAAAAACAGGCAATCAGCGCCACCAATGAAAGCGTCAGTAGAGCGCTGATGAGCGCGGCCGGGTCCAACGGCGCCACGTCGTAGAGGACGCTTCTCAAGGCGCGACTGGCGACAAAGGCGCCGAACAATCCCGCAGCTAGTCCGATTCCGACAAGAACAGCCCCTTGACCGAGGACAAGCCGCAGGACATCACCGCGGCTGGCACCGAGGGCAAACCGAATGCCCATCTCGCGGGTGCGTTGGGTGACAATCAACGCCATAACGCC
>DASSFL010000177.1:0-4850 GCA_035694525.1 Candidatus Udaeobacter sp.
CCGGCGGTACTCGCAACGGCATCACCTCTGCGACCAATGACATCGGCATTATCACTCTGCACGATGGCCGACACCTGGCCGTGGCCGCATTTGTCTCCGACTCCGCCGCTAATGATGACACGCGGGATGCGATCATTGCCCACCTGGCCAAAGCCGCCTGGGATCGTGCCCAATCGATAGGCCAATGAGGCGTTGGGCGGTGGGCTCAAACGAAGACTAGGGCGAGAATCACGGACTGACCCCCTTCTGCTTTTCTGATCGAAACGAAATCGCCCTCCTCGATTTTCAGATTCACGTCGCGCAGGACGTAAAAGAACTGGCTCTTCGCCAACGGATAAAAACGCTCGATGTGTTTGAGTTCAATCATAGTGCGATTCAATCGTTACGTGCGCGAGAGAGCAATCACCGGGTCGAGTTTCGCGGCACGACGCGCGGGCAAATAGCAGGCGAGAAACGCGACGACGATAAGCAGAAACGAAATCAGGAGATACGTCGTCGGATCATCGGGCCGCACATTGAAAAGCAAACTTGCCATAACGCGCGTGAGACTGAAGGCACCGGCCAGTCCGGCGACAACACCAATCGCGGCCAGCGTCATTCCTTGCCTAACGACTAGTCCGAGCACATCACTTCTCTGCGCACCAAGCGCCATGCGGATTCCGATTTCCTGCGTGCGTTGCGTGACCGTGTAAGCCATGACGCCGTAAATGCCGATCGCGGCAAGGACCAACGCCGCGATCGCGAAGACGGCAAAGAGCTGCATCGAAACACGCCGCGTGCCTAACGAGTTCATCACCACGTCGTCCATCGTGCGGACGTTGTAGATGGGCTGATCCTTGTCGAGCGCCTGCACTTCGCGTCGCAAGGTGGTAGCAAAGGCAGCCGGATCGCCGGCGGTTCGAATCACCAGTCCCATGAAATTCCACTGAGAGTCCTGGGCGTGCGGAACGTAGATTTGCATGCCGCCCTCTGCGGTGAGAGAACCCGCCTTCGTGTCCCCGACCACTCCGACGATTTCGCGCATGAATTTTTCATCGCGGCGATGCCCTCGAAATGCAGACCAGATACTGAGGCGTTTGCCGATCGCGGCTGTGGGCGAACCGAAGTGATGCTTCGCGGTGGTTTCGTTAATGATCACCACCTTCGGTCCATCGGCATTGTCGCGAGGTTCGAAGGTGCGTCCAGAAAGCAACGGAATTTGGAGCGCGCGAAAATAATCGCCCGTGATGGTGGAGAACATCGCGTCCTTTGCTTCGTCCACCGTGAGCGGCCGGCCTTCCGGAATAAACCCGCGTCCAATCGCGTAACCACTCACGTCGAGCGGAAGATTGACGCTGCCTCCCGCCGCTTGCACGCCCGGCACCGCTTCCAGCCGTTCTATCAGTTGCCGGAAAAATTCCACGCACTGCTGATCATCTTTGTATTTCGGACCCTGCAACGCCAAGCGGGCGGTGAGAACATTGTGCGCATTGAAGCCGGGCCGAACCTCCTGCAGACGGAGGAAGCTCTTCATGAGCAATCCAGCGCCAACCAGCAGCATGAGCGAGAGAGCAACCTCACCGATCAACAGCAGGCTGCGCGCATTTGTCCGCCGATGTCCTTCACCGCTACGTCCGCCTTCTTTCAATGCGCTGGTGACGTCTAGCTTCGAGGCTTGGAGCGCAGGGACGATTCCGAAGAGAATGCCGGTAAGCGCCGAGACGCCGAGAGCGAACGTCAGGACGCGATAATCAATCCCGATCTGTCCGAGCCGCGGCGCGCCTTCGGGCAACATTGACATCAGCAGATCGGTTAACCAAATACTGAGGACGAGTCCCGCCATCCCGCCGATCGCCGACAGCAGGATGCTCTCGGTCAGCATCTGCCGCAGAACGCGCGTGCGGCTCGCGCCCATCGCGGCGCGGATCGCAATTTCCTTTTGCCGCGCGGCGCTGCGGGCGAGGAGGAGATTGGCTACGTTCGCGCAGGCAATCAGCAGCACGAATCCGACGGCGCCGAGAAGCGCAAGGAGGGATGGTTTTACCTCCCTAACAAGCCGTTCGTGGAGTGTCGAAAGAAACACGTCCCAACCTTTGTTCGTCTCGTGAAACTGTTTGTCGAGCTGCGCATTGATGGCGCCGAGACGAGTTTGCGCCTGCTTCAGATCGATACCGTTATTTAGACGCGCGATCGCAGACCACACGCGGTTATCGCGCGGTTCGTCCCCGAGATTGACCGCGCTCGGTACCCAAACTTGGGTTAGCTCCGGGTATTCAAACCCCGGCGGCATCACGCCGATGATCGTGAGAGGGAATGAGCTCATCTGGACTTGTTTTCCGACGATGGTGGGATCCGATCCGAAGCGGCGCTTCCATAGGCCGTGGCTGATGATCGCGACGGTTTGCGGCCATCCTTTGTCGTCTTCGGGGAGGAACGTTCGCCCGAGAACAGGCTGGACACCGAGTACGGAGAAGAACCCGGTTGTCACTCCCGCGCGCGGCACGCGCTCCGGTTCCGTCCCATCCGCGCCAAAATTGACGGTACCGGTCCAGTAGGCGGCGGTGTTTGCGAAGAGATCGGTTTGTTGCGACCAATCAACAAAGTCGAGAAACGAGATGTTGCTCTCGCTAATGCCTGCCGCAGGATTTTTGCCTTCGATGTAGATGATGCGTTGGGCGTCGGGAAACGGAAGCGGACGGAGGAGAACGCCGTTCACCAGGCTGAAGATGGCCGTATTGGCGCCGATGCCGAGCGCGAGCGCAATAATGGCGACAACTGCGAAGCCGGGATTTTTGAAAAACGTCCGCCCGGCGTACCGCAGATCGTGCACCACGCCTTCTATATAATAACCGGCCTTTGCTTCTCTGACCTTTTCCTTCAATTGCTCGACCCCGCCCAGCTCGATCGCGGCGTGTCGGCGCGCCTCGACTTCGGACAATCCTTCCGTGATTTTCTTTTCCACAAGAGCGTCCAAGGCATAAGCAAGTTCGTCAGAGAGCTCCTGTTCTACATCTTCCTTTCGAAACAGGTTCCGCCAGAAAGCGGCAATTCGATTGAGAACACTCATAGAGATTTCAGGTCGTGCGGAGCGCGGCCGTGATTGCGCCCGAAACTTTGCGCCAATCGTTCGTTTCAGTTTGGAGCTGACGGCGGCCAGCTTTGGTCAGCCGATAAAACTTCGCTTTACGGCGGTTCTCCGATTCTCCCCATGACGAGGCGAGCCAACCAGCCTCCTCCATGCTGTGCAACGCCGGAAACAGCGAACCGGGTTTTACCTCAAACGCGCCGTTAGTGATCTGTTCGACGCGATGAGCAATGGCAAGACCGTGAAACTCTCCATGAACGAGCGTCTTCAGGATTAACAGATCCAGCGTGCCTTGGAGCAATTCCGTCGATTTGTATCTTCGTATAGACATTCTGTAGGAGAATCTTCCGCGTCCTATAGACTGTCAATAGAAAGAAAACCTGTTATTCCGTTGTCGTTTTTTTGCCGTTGCGCTCGGGTCGCCACCTTGCGGCATCACGCAGAGGCTAGCTGCACAACGGTCTTTGAGGCCGCAGCCAGGAGATCTAACATTAACCCAAAATGGTCGTGCACCTCATCGACGGCACTTACGAACTCTTCCGTCACTTCTACGGCTTGCGCCGGTTTACCAAAGGCAAAGACCGCCCTTATGGCGCCGTCGTCGGCGTGCTGCAGACCGTGCTCCAAATGATCGAGAACGGCGACCGTGTAAAAGGCTCCACCTCACGCGGTCCCACGTACATCGGCGTCGCCACCGACCACGTGATCGAGTCGTTTCGCAATCGGCTTTGGGCGGGCTACAAGACCGGCGCCGGCATCGAGCCCGCGCTGCTCGCGCAGTTCCATCCGCTCGAGGAGGCGCTCGCGGCGATGGGCGTTGTCGTCTGGCCAATGATCGAGCTCGAAGCCGATGATGCGCTCGCTTCGGCCGCGCATATTGCGTCGAAGGACAAGAAGGTCGAGAAGGTCGCCATCTGGACGCCCGATAAAGATCTGGCGCAATGCGTGCGAGGCACGCGGGTGGTACAGATCGACGGCCGGCGCAAAATCATTCGTGATGCGGCTGGGATACGCGAAAAGTTCGGCGTCAGCCCGCAGCTCATTCCGGACCTACTCGCGCTCGTAGGCGATGCAGCCGACGGCTATCCCGGTATCCCTGGCATCGGTGCCAGGACCGCCGCCCAGCTTTTGAACCGCTACGGTCAGATCGAAAACTTCCCGTCAAACATTCTCGGCGAACAGCGCGATCTCGCGTTGCTCTTCAAGAATCTCGCGACCCTGCGCACCGATGCGCCGCTCTTCAAGAACGTCGAGACGCTGCGCTGGCGTGGTGCGACGCCGGCATTCGCGGAATGGGCGGATCGGATGGAAGCGCCGGGGCTCCTCGAGCGTTGCGAAAAGGCTGTGGGCCGATGACGATGCGCTATGAGTGCCGATCGCATCAGATGTACAGTTAGGCGCTTGGCACAAGCGCCTCTACATCTCAGACTTTCGCGTAAACTTCGGCGCCTTTGTCTGCGAACTCCTTCGCCTTCGCTTGCAGCCCCGATTCGAGAGCTTCCACTGCGGCGAGCCCTTGCTCCGCTGCGTACTTTCGGACGTCTTCGGTGATCTTCATGGAACAAAAGTGAGGACCGCACATGGAACAGAAGTGCGCGGTCTTCGCGCCCTCTTGAGGCAGCGTCTCGTCGTGAAATTCTCGGGCCGTTTCTGGGTCTAATGACAAATTAAACTGGTCCTCCCATCTGAACTCGAAGCGCGCCTTTGAGATGGCGTTGTCGCGGTATTGCGCGCCGGGATGGCCTTTGGCCAAATCGGCGGCGTGCGCGGCGATTTTGTAGGCGAT
>DASSFL010000178.1:0-2678 GCA_035694525.1 Candidatus Udaeobacter sp.
TGGTTCTGGAACAAACTTCACAGGTGAGCTACATGTCGGAGATGTTGTTGGACGCTACTGGGGAATGGGTCCAGCAATCACTATAATTAGTATTGGTTCAGCCACGACTCTAACTTTAAGTTCACCTATGCCTATTAGTGGCTCTAGCGGTGTCTATGTCAGTCGAGATCTTGGAAGTCGTTGGATCGGCACTTCACGAGTTGTTGGCGCCACAGTCTCCCCTACAAATATACCTAATCTATGGAAAGTCCAGACGAAGTCAGTGGTGATGAGGTAAAGGAACTCTTTACTTTGGTTGAGGGTATGGAGAAACGTATACAGGGGTTTACCTTTGTAGGTAGGGGAGTCTCAGGTAGTATAGATACAGGTTTTATAGTCGACCAAGAGGAAACAGAATGATTCAGTATTCAGACGGGACGGTTGTAGACACGCTATTTACCAGTAATGGCACTCGTCGACAGTTGATTGACCAGTGGGAGACTGCTGTTTCAACAGCTGGGTGGAGCGTAGTTTCTGGTGGAGGTTCGGCAGACAAAGTCTATGAGACTGCCGCAACTCCTGATGGGTTTAAGATTCGTGTTCGTGCAAAGGATGTAGGTGGAAACTGTGCGCAGTTTTCAATGAAGGACAATGGGGCTTTAGAGAGTGACATATCCTACACCTTACCAGTCAATGGGTTTCCTTATCGTATATGGGCGAATAAGTATCAGTACTTTTTGTTTCGTTCCGGTACAGACATGACTGTTCAGCGTGCTTTTGTTAGTATGGGTGTACCGTGGTTACCATCATTTATGGTAGACTACATGCAGGCGTTTCCTTACGCAGGTTGGTGTGGTCGCAACGGATCGAACGATACAGATGCTAACCCAGTAAGCGGTAGTTGGAGAAAAATGGTTACTGGTACAGGATCTGCGGGTCCTGACATTTGGCGTGGAACTGCTTTTGCAGCACAAACCAAAGTATTGGGTGGACCAGCACTTCCAACCAACCTTTCTATGGGTAATTATGTAACTTGGGAAGACGGAACACATCAGTTGTGTGAGCCACTTCTAATAATCCCTCGCACTGGTGGTAGTTCCTATATGATTGCTGGTCAACTGTGGGACGCTATACTTAACACCAAACCTTATGATTCGGAAGCTGTTAGACAAATTACAGGTAAGTCTTGGAGAGTTCTTACGCACCAAGCAACAGTTCTTACACAAGGCACCCTTATGCTTTTAACCAACATCTAATATGTTACCTCCTGACGGAAGTGGTTTTTACATCATTGAGGACTACGAAGTCCTACCTGCGAAGTTTTTTGGACGGTCATTTGACTTCGGGTTTCAAGACACGTTCACAGCTGATCCTGCATCAGACTTTGTAGTAACTCCAGCTCCTCATACTCAAATAGACGCTGAAGTTGTTGCATTTTCTTCCACTGGAACTCTTCCAGCACCGTTAAGTGAGAACCTCTTATACAGGGTAGTCAACAGCACAGCAACCGCTTTTCAAGTCTCGCTGAACATTACTTGGCCCACAATCAGTATCATCAACATAACAGACACAGGTGTTGGTGCTCACAGACTTTGGATTCGCTTGTTTGAAGACGCAGGTGGAACTGTGTCTGTAAACCCAGCTACTGATGTTTTCACAACAACTAGCCCACACCACCTAAAAGCCGCTAACCGAATCCACTTTGTTACCACAGGAACACTTCCAATCCCACTGGTAGTGGGTGCAGACTACCACGTAGATCCTTTAGGTCTAACTGATACCCAGTTTAAAATTGGGATGGACATAACTTCTACAGGCACCGGTTCACATAAGGTTCAAAGTCCAGCAGCACAAGGTTCAGTATCCTACCCTAGTGGTCTACTTGGGGGATTAGGTATTGACACGGTTTACATGACTGGCGAAGCCGGTAGAGTCAGCATCATCGGTGGTGGTGGAGGCGGGGCTGACGCAGAAGGAGCAGGTGGTGAGCCTCTAGTTGTCGAAATGCCTCGACCAACTATCAAGGTCCGCGATCCCGAACTAGCTTCTCTTATTCGACGTGCTAGACGAGCGGCACGAACCATTGAGGATCTAACTATTGTAGGTGCATCTGGTAATTCGGAAAGCGGTTTTTCACTATGAGCGTTGATAATTGGTTTCTTGTAAATCCGTTTGGTCCAGGACCTAGAACCATCGAAGTGATCTATACCGGCACAACCGGTGGTGGATACACCAATCTAGACGGTGAGCCAACCTTCCCTCTACCCACAAGTGGAACAGTTGCACGTATTGTTATTGAACCTCCTGGTATAACAAGTGTGTGGCAACTTGTTGCATCGACACATGTAGACGATCCTGCAAACGGGTGGAAGAGACCTTTGGACTTTGACCCATCTGCGAATAAAAAAGTCTGGCATAGAACAACCTTTTTTGGTGGTGGTGGAGGAACAGGCGGAGACAAGAACTACGTTCACGTTCAGAATCTAGCCGCTGACACGTGGGTCATCTTCCACAATCTTGGTAAGTATCCCGCAATAGACGTCATCGACAGCGCAGGGAGTGTTGTTATAGGCGAGATTAGTCACATGGATTTGAACTCGTCTATGGTAACGTTTAGCGTCCCGTTTGGTGGTGTCGCAACCTGTAACTAATATGGCTCTTAAATACCTAATCCCGATTGATCTCAACCAGAATGAGTT
>DASSFL010000179.1:0-19728 GCA_035694525.1 Candidatus Udaeobacter sp.
TCGCCTCTAAAGAAGACGGGAAACAATCCCCAGTAACTGGCCAATTCGACTAAAAAGAATGAATGCGTCACCGCAATGAAACCGGAAACGCAAAATGAAACTGGCAAATGCATAAGCAGTCGCGGATCGAGTGGATTTTGAACCTGTGAAAGCGCGCCAATAAAAACAGGAATGCACAAAAACCAGGCAACACCGCAAATCGCAGCGGCAAACCATGGCAGATGAATTAGTCGGCGACGCGCTGTGGCAAGTGACACAGAATTGACAGCTGATCCCGCACAAAGACGCTGGAACAATCCGCGAAACGAAAAAATTCGTCCGAGCCACAGGAAAACGCCGATCGGATAGACTACCAAGTTGTAAACGACGATGGTTTCGAAAAAACGCTGTTTCAAGGCGGGAGAAACAAGTAACGGCTCAATAACCGTCGCGTTGTACCAGATATTGAACGCGCTCCCGAGAATTTGCGGAACCACTGGCGCGAGTGCGGTAATGAGAAGACCGTAGCGTTCGCGCGTTCGAGTCATTTTTTCGACAGTGTCCATGGTCGAAAATAATCGAGCAGAATTAAGCGGCTGCGATTTGCCTGTTCGCAATCGTGACGTACCCGCGAGAAATCCGTAAGCGGCCCGAATTGAAATCCAGCGTCCAGCGGCCGAAAGAAATTGTCCTGGTGACTGGGTAAAACATAGCGCGGCTGTAAACGTTCAAGCGCGCCAGGCAGTCGCGCCCGTGAATCTGGCAGGGCCATACCCAGAATTGCAAGATCGACGCGCTCATGCGGCGGCAATTGCGCAGGTGTTCCACCAGAATCTATATAAATGCGCTGGTCTCCAACTTCGATGAGAAAAGCCAGCGGTTCGCCACAAACCCAATCAGCGGGGTACTCCGGCGGTCCAGAACCGCGGGTTTCGGGTTGATCGAAAGGCACCTTGCCGAAAAGACGATCATGCGTAGCAGGCAACACGCGAATTTTCCAAGGCCCAACCCGCCGCACATTTCCGGCGGTTACGGCATCGCCGGATGAAGCGCCGGCTCGTTTCGCAAGTTCGACAGCTGAGGCCGAAGCAATGAGAGGCGCGTGCGTTCTCGACATCACAATCGGAACATCGAGGAGATGATCGAAATGCCCGTGAGTAACCAGGATCGCGTCCGCCTTGGGCGCCAGATATCGCATTCCCCCTGCGACGCGCGACATGTTCGGCTGAAGACGCGAACCGAGTGCAATACTGAAAAGATCCACGCGCGAAAAGTAGGGATCGACCAGCAGAGCGTGTCCCTGAAACACGAATTGGTAACCATTCGTGCCGAGGTACGTCACGCGCACTCCGTTGCGTGGCATTGCGCCAGCGTCCTTTGCAATCAGGTCGGTATAAGAATTCAGCCCCGCGCCTAAGATTTGCGTGGCGAATCCGAAGAAAAGAAGAAGCGCGCCTTTCAATCCTTTGCAGTCGATTCTACCGGAGCGTTGTATCGCGGCCAACTGCAAGTTTGCTTGACGAATTAGGCGTGCCTGCCTTCAATGATTGAGATGAGTGTGGAGTACACTGATGCGCCAACGGCTAGCGCTGAGCCGAGCACTGGAGATAAAATGCCATGTCCATACTGCGGCCATTTGCTGCCTAAGGATGCCACGAGCTGCGACCGGTGCGATTGGACGCGCGGGGCCACTGAAACGGCGGAAGGCAAAGCGAGTGACGCCATCGCGGTTATCTTCAGTATCATTCCCGGCCTGGGACATATTTACAAGGGACACAAGCTCGCGGGCTTTCTATGGATGTTTGGTGCGATCCCGGTCGGGATCTTCGTGTTGTTGGCGGCATTCGCTTCCGCGGGTTGGGGTCTCGGTCTGTTTTTCTTCTACCTCATCGCGGTAATGCTTCACGCCTACGCAGTGGACGATCGCGTAGCGCCACCCAAAGAGGACGACGGTGAAGAGTACTGATAACGCGTTACCATCGTTGAACCGTTAAATCGGGAATCGATTCACGAATCTCGATTTTCGAATTAAGAGGCCTTAAAAATCATTGCCCGATAATCCACGTCACATCCCCAGCGGATGGATCACCACGCATACGCGGGATTGATTTTTCAGGAACGGTTGCAGGCCCGAAGAAAGGTTTCCCTGGCCATTCTGAAGTTGCTCTGTCGATCATCCGGGGAGACGCAACGCTCGTCGCCGAATGTAATCCGCGCCAGTTCCCACGGCAGATCATGCCCAATTACGGCAAGCCGGGTGTAAATCGGCACGGGCGTGTTCCCACCTGAAAGCGCAATGCGAAATTCGCTGCGTTCTCCAAGGGCTTTCTGCGCCTCATCGAGAATGAAGTCGGCAGCGTCGGTAGCGAAATTTTTGGTTCGAATTACGTGGCAACCCACGCGTGCTTAAAATCAGATCGCGCAGTGTGACTTCCCGCGCTTTTGCAGATAACGCTGATGATATTCTTCCGCGCGCCAGAACTTCGGCGCAGGTTCAATTTGCGTTACCACTGGCCCGCGAAAACGTCCGCTCGTATCGATCTTTTTCCTGGATAGTTCCGCTGCCGACTTTTGCTCGGGCGAATGATAAAAAATTACTGAGCGATACTGTGTCCCAACATCCGGACCCTGCCTGTTCAGTGTCGTGGGGTTGTGGTTCGACCAGAAAACATCCAAAAGTTCGTCGTATGTGGTTTGCGATGGATCAAATTCCACTTCCACGACTTCGGCGTGGTCTGTCTTGTCAGTGCAAACATCTTCGTAGGTCGGATTTTCCTTCGCTCCGCCGGCATAACCGACTGCCGTAGACAAGACTCCCTTCAAATTTCGGAAAACCTCTTCGACCCCCCAAAAGCACCCGGCGCCAAATGTTGCCTTCTCCGTGTCCATAGTAAGAAAATGGAATGATTATGATAAGAGTGCAACCGTTTGGGATTTTGCTTCCGTCTCTTCACGATGTTCATATTGGCCTAAAGTCCTAGTAGCCAACGGTTGCCGAATCTGGCAGAACAGCAGCATTCTTTTCATTGATGAATTCTTTCGGCACGACTCTCGATCAGACTCGCCCAATCTTGCCTGTCCGGCTTCTTAATGGCTGTGGTGCCTTGCTGGATAGAAGCCCGATTCCGCGCTCTCCTCTTCGTGCAGTTGATGTAATCGAGACAGCAAAGCGCCGTTCCGGCCTCGATGATTTTGGAGGAGGTGACTTTTTTGGGGGTCTCTCGCGATTACTCGATTCCTGCCAGCGCGAGGCCCAGCTTAACCTGATCGGGAGAATCGTCCTTCGGGCAGATTTCGTACGCATATTGTGTTCACGTTTGTTCATGCAACGAGATCGGAAGGCGTATCCAAGCATTGCACGACAGGAGATTAGCGAACCGCTCTTCATCGTCGGTTTGCCCCGCAGCGGTACGACGGTATTGCACACCTTGCTCGCCTTAGATCCCGAGCACCGAGTTCCCCTCACGTGGGAAGTCATGACGCCATCCCCACCTACTAGCGACAATGAGAAGCGGCGAATTCAACGGGCAATTAGCAGTTGTAATTGCTTCAACTGGCTGGCGCCCACATTTCGCCAGGTGCACCCCGTTGGTGCAGAGCTTCCGCAAGAATGTGTCAGTCTCATGGCGCCGACGTTCCTGAGTGACCAGTTCGATGCGATGTATTATGTCCCTTCGTATCGGGCATGGTTCTTTCGCCAGGATTTGCGACCGGCATACGAGTATCACCGCCGTTTTCTTCAACATCTGCAGGTCCGGCAAAACGCGCGGCGTTGGGTGCTCAAAGCCCCCACGCACATGTTTGCCTTGCCAAGTCTGCTGGCTGTTTACCCTGACGCGCTTTTTGTCCAAACCCACCGAGCGCCGCTCGATGCTATGGCTTCAGTATCGAGTTTGATAACGATCCTCCGCCGCGTGTTTAGCGACGCGGTCGATCCACTCACTGTTTGCCGCGAGGCGATCGATTATTGGTCGAACACGCTGGATAGATTCTTGCGGGAACGAGATCGATTGACAGAGCGTCGCATTTGCGACGTGGATTATGCCGAGATCCGTCACGATCCTCTCGCGGTGGTGCGACGAATTTATACGCACTTCGGTTGGTCATTATCCGAGAAAGTAGAGCAACGGATGCGCCGGGCACTGGCAAACCAGTTGCAGGAACGAAATGGCCTTCATCGGTACGATCTCTCACAGTTTGGCGTGCCAGAAGCGGAGAGCGCCGCTCGATTCGCAGCCTATTGCGACCGGTTCGGTCTGGTTGCGCGCAGCAAACATGCGTCTGGCGAGCGAGCGGAAAAGCTGGTTAAGAGGTAGGGGTCAACAACTCTACAAGAGCGGGTCGAGTTGCTGGAGCTACTGGCATGAGGAAAACTTCTCTGACATGACCTTTGAATTACGTCGCTCGATTACGGCCGATCATCCCAGCTTGCCCGGACACTTTCCGGACGCGCCTCTCGTACCAGGCGTACTGATTCTCGACGAAGTTCTCGCAGCGTTGCGTGATTGGCGGAAAGACTGTCAGCTTGCGGCGATCCGCACGGTCAAGTTTTTGCAGCCACTAAAGCCTGAGCAGGCATTTACGATCTGCCTTTCCACGAGCAATGATGATGCGACCGGAGTCAATTTTTGCTGCCGCATCGAAGGCCAGGTAATAGTTGAAGGCCAGATTGAAATTTATTTCGGGACAAAGGTGACTTCGTGAACGCGCCACTCTCCGACGCGCCGCCGTTTAAGGTACAACCAAGCGACCCGCGCCTGGCCGACTACCTGAAGGAATATCCACCGCAGGTGTTCAGTGAACGACTGTACCAAAGCATGGAGTTATTGGAGTGTTACAGCATCGACATGGCTATTGACCTGGCGCGCCGGTTGAACGTGGTCGATCACCTCAGTCAATGGCAATCGGTCGATGACTTGTGTCGCCTCCTTTCGTTTCAGCCTTCTTTCAGGTTCGCCTTACATTGGATCCTGGAACGTCTGACCGAAATCGATTGCGTAAAGGCTCGGACTGACCGGGGAACTCGCCTTTACCGTCTGCGGCAGACGTTGCGGAAACCGGATCTCCAAAACCTGCGTGCTGTAGGTCTGCAAATCGATTCTGCGAACGCGGCGACATTGGATTTGCTGGATCACGCCGCGAGCCTTTATCCTGCCGTCGCCAATGGCGACCAAAGTGGTGACCGCAATTTGCTCGGTGCGCAAGGCGTACCTTTGTGGCTGAATTATTTTCACAATGACAATTCAACCTACGCCGTGAATAACTGGGTTGGTGCGCTGCTCGCTGCTGAACGCGCTTCCAGTCAGCGCGCGCTTCGGATCTTGGAAGTCGGCGCGGGCCCCGGCAGCGCCAGCGAAATTTTGCTACGCTTGTTTGATGAACGCGGGCTTTTGCCACGCGTGGAACGTTATCTCATCACGGAGCCGAACGCGTTCTTCCTGCGATGCGGTCAGCGTAAACTCGCAAGGCAATATCCTGATCTTCCGCTTGAATGGGGTGCACTAAATCTCGATTTGCCGTGGAGCACTCAAGGCATCAGCCCAGGTGAATTCGATCTGGTATACGCCGTTAACGTCATGCATATCTCCAAGGACCTCTTGTTTAGCTTGAACGAAGCACGCTCGGCTTTGGCCGGCGACGGCTGGCTCGTGATCGGGGAATGCTTACGACCCTATTTTAATCAACCAATCTATCCCGAGCTGATGTTTCAGATTCTTGAGAGCTTTACCAACGTCCAGACAGATCCAGAGATTCGCCCGAATCCAGGGTTTCTAACGGCAGAGCATTGGCGGCGCGCGTTTACTCGCGCAGGCTTTCAGCGCGCCGAAGTTGCGCCGAACATGGATCGTATTCGCGAGATCTACCCACACTTCTTCACTGGCGCGATCTGCGGACAAAACGTCGCGCCCGGCAAATGACCTCGGACGTTCTGGAGACGAAAACCTCGGAGACAGTGCGTTGGACTGGCTTGCCGGAACGCGGCACACTCGCTTCGTTGCGATTGATCGCCTGGATTGCGACGCATATCGGGCGTTGGGCGGCAAGGCTGCTGTTATATCCGATCACAGCCTATTATGTAATGACTGCATGCGCAGCCCGCCGAACTTCGTACGAATACCTTAGGCAAATGCGCGGTTACCCCGCCCACTGGTGGCATGTGTTTCGTCATTTTCATTGCTTCGCCGCGACAATTCTGGATCGCGTTTACCTGTTGCGCGGTGAGTTCCAGCGCTTTGACATAAAGCTTCACGGCAAAGACATCCTGCACGGGCGAATGGAAAGCGGAAATGGCTGCATTCTTTTGGGCTCACACTTGGGCAGTTTCGAGGTATTGCGAGCTCTGGGCGTGATGCAGGGAAAGTTTCCGCTCAAGGTTTTAATGGATGCAACCCATAACCAGAATATCACTCGTTTTCTGGATGCATTGAACCCTGTGATCGCCAGCACGGTAATCGCGCCGGATCGGATGGATACTTTGCTGACAGTTAAGGAAAGTTTGGATGCGGGATTCTTCGTCGGCACGCTCGGCGACCGTGTGTCGAACGATGGTAAGACAGCCCAATGCCAATTCCTTGGCCGGCCAGCGGCGTTCCCGGTCGGCCCAATTGTGCTTGCCGCCATGACGCATCGTCCCGTTTTTTTGTTTTTCGGTCTCTACCGCGGCGGGAACCGTTACGAAATTTACTTCGAACATTTTGCCGATGAGATCATTTTGGATCGCGATTGCCGGGCTGAAGAGATCCAGCTTTGGATGCAGCGCTACGCCGAGCGCCTGGAGTATTACGCGCGCCGTGCGCCTTACAACTGGTTTAATTTTTATCCGTTTTGGGATTAAGTCGGAAGGCAACTACCCGCTAAACACGCGAATACACACCAAAATGTCTTAGTGGAAAACATAGAGCCTTTCGTGTGCCTCGTGGACATTAACCAGTTCTGGAATCTTACCGGTCGTGCACAATGACTAACGGCACGACGATTAACAAAGCAGAAATTCGCACATTGATTCCCCACTCCGGTCTGATGTGTTTGTTGGATGAGGTAACTCAGTGGGATGATCGATCGATTACATGCGTCGCTAACACGCATCGTGACCCCGCTAATCCACTACGCCGCGACGGACGTTTATCTGCTTTGCACGCTTTCGAATACGGCGCGCAAGCGGCGGCAGTCCACGGCGGCTTGCGGGCTCGCTCGCTAGGTGAGATCGCACCGCCTGGCTACCTGGCTGCGTTGCGGGATGCGCACTTACATGCGGCGCGTCTGGATGACATCGCATCACCGCTTCGGATTTGTGCGAATCACCTGGTTGGTGACGGTGCCAACACAATTTATGAATGCCGCGTTTTAGCCGGCAATATTCTGCTAGCGAACGGGCGCATTACCATC
Organism: Candidatus Udaeobacter sp.; assembly: GCA_035694525.1. Taxonomy (GTDB): domain Bacteria; phylum Verrucomicrobiota; class Verrucomicrobiia; order Chthoniobacterales; family UBA10450; genus Udaeobacter. The sequence goes on from DASSFL010000179.1 coordinate 7,366, forward strand.
ATACAGCGCCGGTAAGTGACTGGTGCCATCTCAATTTCAGAGTCGTCGCTGCAGAATTTCACGGTAAACGCATCACATCACAATTCCGCCGTCGACGCACAACACCTGGCCGGTGATATAACCGGCTTCAGAAGACGCGAGAAATGCCACTGCGTTTGCGATGTCTTCAGGCGTACCCGTTTTGCCAAGAGGAATCTTTGATTGGATGGAATTCTTAACTTCTTCGGAAAGTCCGGCAGTCATGTCTGTCGTGATAAATCCCGGGGCCACAGCGTTGACTGTGATATTGCGACTCGCCAGCTCGCGGGCAAGGGACTTGGTAAAACCGATCACGCCCGCTTTGCTGGCCGCATAATTAGTCTGCCCTGCATTGCCCATCAAACCGATTACCGAACTGATGTTGATAATGCGCCCACCACGCTGCTTGATCATGGCGCGAATAATCGACTGGGTAAAACTAAAGGTGCCGCGCAGGTTTGTATTAATGACCGCGTCCCAGTCCTCAAGCGACATTCGCATGGCAAGCACATCTCGGGTAACACCTGCGTTGTTAATCAGGATGTCGGCTCTGCCAAAATCGCCGAGGATTTGAGCACCGATTTTGTGCACGGCTGCATGGTCCGCAACATCGACCGTATAGGCCCTTCCCGCGTCGGCGCGGATTGCGTTGATCTGGTTCGCGATGTTCTTTGCGTTCGCTTCCGTGCGACTCACGCACGCGACCCGCGCTCCCTCATTTGCCAGTCGCAGGGCGGTAGCTTGGCCAATCCCTCGCCCCGCGCCGGTGACGATTGCAACTTGATTCTCGAATCTCATAAGCTTGGACTCCAACGTGAAAAATAGCTTCTTACATTGCGCCGTGTCGAGGAAGCGAGGCTACACCACGACTCCATAACGACGCTGGCGCCGCCCAAATTCTTCCACGGCGGCAATGAGGTCCTTTTTTGTAAAGTCGGGCCACAGTTTGGGCGTGATATACATCTCGGTATAGGATGTTTGCCAGAGCAGGAAGTTCGACAGACGCATTTCGCCCGAAGTGCGAATGAGTAGATCGGGATCGGGATAGTACCGTGTGTAAAGGTGTTTACTAAACATCTCCACATCGATCATTGCTCTGTCGATGTGGCCCAATTCGATCGCGCGAAGCAGACTCTTGATGCCATCGATGATTTCGAGACGGCCCCCATAACTCAGAGCGAGAATGAGAGTCAAACCAGTATTGCCAGCAGTTTGCTCGATGGTTCTATGAAGTTGTTCCTGCGAACTCGCGGGTAAATCAGTCAGGCGTCCGATGGCCTGAAGACGCACATTTTTCTCAATCAATTCCGGCGTCTTCTCTTTTAAGAATTTCTCGAGCAAGCGCATGAGCGCGAGGACTTCTGTCTTGGGACGCTGCCAGTTCTCAGCGGAGAAAGCGTAAAGTGTGAGATATTCTATTTTTAATTCGCCACATCCTTCTACGCATTCGCGAACAGCCTGGGCACCAGCTTCGTGTCCTTTGATGCGCGGCAGCCCGCGACCCTTGGCCCATCGGCCGTTACCGTCCATGATGATTGCGATGTGACGAGGAACGCTCTTCACGTTCGGAGGCATGACTACAAGATGATTGTCTCACCGCGTGCTGGCCCGACGCTAATCATAGACAATTTTGCTCCGGTTAATTCGGAGATGTATCTGACGTATTTCCTCGCCGCAGGAGGAAGTTGCGAAAAAGTTCGAGCAGAATGAGTAGGCGTATTCCAGCCGCGCACGTCTGCATAGATAGGCTCACAGTTGGCCAGCTGTCTCGCATCGCAAGGCGGAACAGCCAGACGCTTTCCGTTTAGCCGATAAGCTACGCAAACCCGGATCGGATCGACGTCATCCAGCCCGTCCAGGTTAGTGATGGCAAGCTCGTCGATGCCATTGATCATTCGGGCGTAGCGGGTTGCCACGGCATCGAACCAACCGCACCGGCGTTTGCGCCCTGTGGTAGCGCCGAATTCTCTCCCCAGGTTGTGAAGCATCTGCGTCAATTGCATGTCTTCCGTCGGCAACGCCCCCTCGCCTACGCGAGTTGTATACGCCTTCATCACGCCAACGACACGGTCGATCCGATGAGGCGGCACGCCGGTCCCGGTGCATGCGCCCCCGGCGGTTGTGTTTGAGGAAGTCACATACGGATAGGTGCCGTGATCGATATCCAGGAATGTTCCCTGTGCTCCTTCGAAAAGAATCTTTTTGCCTCGCTCCATGGCGCGGTGGAGATACACCACCGTGTTGCCAACGAATGGGCGCAATCTCTCCCCTGCTGCCAGATAGCTTTCATTAACCTCTCGAAAACTGACAGGCTTCGCTCCTAATGCTTGGAGAATTCTGTTGTTCTCGGTCACCTTGGCCTGCAATTTTTTCGAAAACACGATCGGCTGCATCAGATCGGACATGCGCAGGCCCGTGCGCGCTGCTTTGTCGCCATAAGCTGGGCCAATCCCGCGTTTGGTAGTTCCAATTCTGGTATGGCCTTGACGCAGTTCGCGCTGCTCATCCAGCAGGCGATGATAAGGGAGGACCAGGTGGGCGCAGTCGCTGATCATCAGATTCCTGCCAATTGTGACCCCTAATTTGCGCAAACCATCAATCTCACCAAGCAATGCGATCGGGTCGATAACAACGCCGTTTCCAATTACGCAAACTTTGCCGCGTCGCAGAATTCCCGAGGGGATCAGGTGCAGAATGTATTTAACGCCACGATGGAAGACAGTGTGCCCCGCGTTATTGCCGCCTTGGCTTCGAACAACGATGTCAGCCTTCGCTGTAAGCACGTCAATAATTTTGCCCTTACCTTCGTCGCCCCACTGCGCTCCAACTAAAATTGTATTAGCCATTGCAATCAGAAATGGGCAAAAAATTTTCCCGATGCATCCGGCAGGACGCAGTCGGGACTGCCCACGAATAATAGGTTGGCGAACGCTGGACGCAACACATTTCGCGTTTTGAAAGATTCTCTGTTGCTCCTAAAACCAGTACGCAAAAAGAGCACGAGCAAGAGAAAGATTACGAGTAAGCGTAAGAGCGAAGTCTTCGATCAGGGTGCGGGCGTCCCTTTTGGCAAAGGAGTACTGCTTGACTCCGATCTTCCGGATTCCATAAACGTTGACCGCACGGCGCCACCCGGGTCCGGTTTTGAACTTCGCGAACTTGGCCGACGGGCTGTGCGTGTCTGTTCAGAGCGAGTTTCTTTCTTTGCCGGCCTTGGGGTTTCAGGGACAGCTGGCCTTGGCGTTTGGGCAGCCTCGGAATCCGATTGGCCAGATTTCTTCGTTTGTGATGGATTCGGATTGTTCAGCCGCTCCGCCGCAAGGGCTCCCGCCATTCGCATTTGCTCCAGCGTGGGCTCTGCCGATGCAGATTTTTTGCGTGATTTCGGTTTAGGTCGTTCTGACTCCGGTGTTGCTGATTCCGAGGGAGTTTGCTCCGGGGGTGGCGCTGCTTGTTTGGGAGCTTCCGGTTTCGTCTCGCGAGCAACGATTACCTCCTGTGCGCGCATGTGGCCGACGAGGATGAAGCTGCAAAGCAGCACCATGAAAAATCCCCTCGGCATAAATCGTCGTGATAAGCAACTCCAACCCGTTCGCAAGCCCCCATTCACAAAACGTCGCTTATCCAGTTGGCCGCGCGACCTTGATCACAGGCAGGGGAAAACGCAGCTGCAATTCGTTTTCCAGATAAATCTCAACGTGATGTAATCCGTACTGCTGAAACTGGACCCCGCCAAAATAATGGACGTTGGTCGCGTGGCCTTCCATCTCCTTTAAAACAAATTCCACTTCCGCCTGCGCGATGACCTGTTGTTCGTCCACACCGACGATGCGGGATTTTTGCCGAAATTTTCCTGCTCCGCTGCACCAGCGCGTCCAGATGCAGAGCCGGATATAATTGATCGGTAAGGCGGGCGCGGGGATGACGCTCAGCACGCCCACGAGCGTTTGCATACCGTTGATCTCGCATCGGACGTCCTCACAAAGAACAGCACTTTGCAGATCCGGAAGAATAACATCGGTCCCCATGACTGATTGATTACATGATGCCACGCATCAACAGCGTCAATAGTCCTATGCCGAGAATAATCCGGTAAAGGGCGAACGGCACAAACCCACGGGCACGCACCCAATTCATAAACCAGGCGACCACGGCCAGTGCTACGACAAACGAAACAATGAATCCGATGGCGAGCACAATCCAGGCGTGCGGATTCATTGCCAGCGGTGCAATATCCGCCTCGTGATGGTGTGGCATCACAGTCTTCAAAAAATCAAACCCCGTCGCCGCCACCATCGTTGGCATCGATAAAAAAAACGAAAATTCGAGCGCGGCTGGACGCGACAGGCCTGCGACCTGGCCGGCGGCGATCGTGGACATCGAGCGAGATGTCCCTGGGAAAATGGCAGAAAGAATTTGCGCTGCACCAATCCAGACCGCCTGCGGCAAAGTCATTTCCTCCATATCCATCGTGCGCGGCCGCGTGAAAACAGCGTCAACGATCCACATCACAATTCCACCGATGAGAAGCGCGAGGGCCATTACCCAGAGATTTTCCAGGTTTTTTCCGATTTGTTTCGTAAGTGCCCACGCTGGGACCGCGGTTACGACAAACGCGATTAAGGTAAGACTCAACGGATGCGTGAAAATAGTGCGGTCGCCGCGTTCGCCTTTTGGAAACGTGCGAACAAATTGCAGAATGCGGTTCCAAAAATAAACCGGTAATGCCAGAATGGCGCCGAGCTGGATAACGATGGTATACATTTTCCAAAAGCCGTCGTGAAGATCGATATGCAGCAACGCTTCACAGATGCGCAAATGCGCAGTTGAGCTTACCGGAAGAAATTCCGTCAGCCCTTCGACGACTCCGAGAAAGACTGACAACAGATATTCGTGCATGAGTTTGTTTCGTTAAAGCGTTGACGCGTTAGGAAATTGAAACAGGCAGCTCTTAAAAGGTTAGGTCGTTGGGTTCCATTTTCGCTTTAGCGTTTCAACGATTCCACGCTGTACCGCAGAGGCGCCTCGCGCTCACAGTGCCTCCGTTCCCCGTTCACCCGTCCGAATGCGCACCGCCTCTTCGACCTCGGTTACAAAAATTTTACCATCGCCGATCTTCCCCGTCTTGGCCGCTCCCAAAATTGCCTCAACAGCCCGCTGTGCGCGGTCGTCTGGAACAACCATCTCGAATTTTATCTTCGGAAGAAAATCAACGGTGTACTCGGTACCGCGGTAAATTTCGCTGTGTCCCTTCTGTCGGCCAAATCCCTTGACCTCGCTGAGAGACATTCCTTCTACGCCTGCCGCAATCAGGGCTTCCTTCACCGGCTCTGCTTTAAAAGGCTTGATAACTGCCTCGATCTTTTTCACCGCGCCAAAACTAGAACTGGCGTACCAAATGGCAAGCAATCCAATTCAAATGACAGAATCGGAGAGCTTTCTCACAATTTTGCACCATGATCTGCGTAGGCAGGGTGTGCGGGTACAGCGCTCAACCGAAAAGGAAGATCGCGTTTGCGTTGTCGGATTCACAGCGCATAACTTCCGCCGATGAAGGTCGTTTTTTACATTTTCGGGATCATCACGATCGCAATGTTCGCGCTGGCACAGGAGAACACCACGCCACCGCAGGAGAAAACCACTCCGCCGCCTCGTGTTTATCCCGTCGCTTTGCCGAATTATGACGAAGAGACCGCTACACGACTGCAGATTTTTTTGGACAATAGCGACTTCGGGCCTGGGAAAATTGACGGAAGAATGGGCGAATTCTTCCGCAAAGCACTCATCTCATACAAGCATGCGCACGCCATGCCGAAGACTGGCGCGGTCGATCAATGGATGCTTGATCAAGTCCCGGTGACTTACACTACTTACACGATTAGGGATCAAGATCTGAAGTCGGTCGGCGATGTGCCGGGCAGCCGTGCCGAGCAGGCCAGATTAAAATGGACGCCCTATACATCGCTGCTTGAGTTCGTCGCCGAGCGTTATCATTCGGCCGAGTCTTACATTCAGAAACTTAATCCCGGAAAGAACTGGGAACACCTTCAACCCGGCGAAACTTTGAAGGTGCCGAATGTATTGCCCTTTGAGGTTGAGAAGTTCACCGAGGGGAAAGTTCCCGAAAATCCGGCATTCGCCTCTCGAAAGGTTTTCGTCGACACGCAAGAAAAACTTCTCGAGGTCTTCGACCAGGATCAGCTCGTCTGTGTTTTTCCGATTACGCCTGGATCGAAAACTCTGCCGGCGCCAGTGGGCACGTGGAAGATTCTCGGCGCAAACGTCTGGCCGTGGTTCCGCTACGACGAAGGCATGCTCAATTACGGTGTGCGCACCGAAAATTATTACAATCTTCCACCAGGCCCGAACAATCTCGTCGGTGTTCTCTGGATAGGCTTGAACAAGCCTGGCATCGGCATTCACGGGACGAACAATCCCGAAACAATCGGCCGTGCCGCCAGTCACGGCTGCATTCGCCTGGCAAACTGGGACGCCGTGCGGGTGAAAGACTTGGTCAGTGTCGGGAATACAGTCCTTATTTTTTAGGTGGAACGCGTTGTCCGCAACGCGTTGATAAGCACTGCCGCTTTGCCGCCTGGTATTGCGCCTTCGGCGATTGGTCTTCCCATCGTCTTCGGAGAAGCCGATCGATCTTGAGAATTCCAGGAAAGATTTCGCGCGGAATCGCCGCCTCACGCGTCTAGGCTTTGGATCGCAACAAAATGGATGCCAGCGAACGCGAAAAATATCGGGCGGCCATTCACGGCGATCGAGAGGCATTTGAAATGATCATTGGCACGCATAGCCGGAAACTGTTTGCCATCGCTTACGGCATTCTGCTAAGCCGCGAGGAAGCGGAGGACGTCGTGCAGGACTCGCTCGTGAAAGCGTGGAAAACGCGTTGGCGAGTGCGCGATCCTGAAAAGCTTCCCGCCTGGCTCGCAACCATTGCGCGACACAAGGCGCGCGACGTTTTCCGCAAACGCCGCACTGTTCCTTTTTCGGAACAGCTAATCGAACCCGTTGAGCCGGAGCCGGCGAACACCACTATTTTAGATCAACAGTTGCGTTCCGCGCTCGCCGCATTGCCGGAACTCCATCGCGCTGCGCTCACATTGCGCTATTTCGAAGAGATGGACTATCGCACTATCGAAAACACCCTGGGGCTGACTAATGGCGCGCTCCGCGGAATCCTGGGACGAGCGCTCGCGTCCATGCGTAAACAACTTCGCCCTGCTCTCGCCTCAATGGACTAAACGTATGGCAACGATTCACGACGAAATCGACACATGGTTGGCCGCCGATCTGCACGGCGAACTGTCTGGTAACGAACAGAGCGCGCTTCATGCGCACCTCGTCGATTGCGCGGAATGCCGAAAAACTCATCAGGAAATCAAAACTATGAACAAAATTCTGGAAGAAACTCTCGCACAGGAAAAAGCCGATCCTGCTTTCGAACAGCGTATGCTGGCTGGTTTTCGCAGTCGCGCCCCTCAACGAAGCGGACTTGTAAAACTGCTCGTTGATCTGATGCGCTTACGCGCCACTCAAATCGCGGCAGTCGCCGCCGTTTTGCTCGGGCTTGTGCAGATTGGGCGGATGATCACCGGTGAACCTGTAACTACACCGCGTGAACGCGAACGCTACGTCGGAGAACAGTTTGCCGCGCAACCGTCACAGGTTCCAGCATCGCGAGCAGCTGAATCGGATGCTTTAGCGAAGTCAGACGGAGTCGCCGTTGGTCGATCACGAAATTTGCCGCTAAAGGAGCCACCGCCACCGGCTCCAGCCGAGTCGAAGGACGAGGAACGAGCGGGCGCTAAGGTGGAACGAACGATCGTTACTGGATCAAATATTCCGACTGTTGCGGAAGAAGCCACGCAAGCTTCAGTCCAGGAGACTGCTCCAGCGTTAGCCAATCGCAAACTAATTCGCAACGCGACAGTCGAGCTGGAGATTGTCGGCTTTGATAACGCTGTCCAGAAGATCACTGCGTTTGCGAACGAAGAACACGGTTACGTTGCTACGACAGATTCCCAGAAACAGGCGAATGGAAAACTGAAGGGCCAGATCGTCGTGAAGGTGCTGCCCGAAAACCTGGATCGCTTTCTGCAAAGGATTCGGAGTCTTGGTGAATTAAAGAACCAGACACTTGGCACGGAAGACGTGACCAAGGCGTATTTCGATACCGATGCGCGGCTGAAGAACGCCCACGTGATGGAGCAGCGTCTCATCGACATGTTGAAAATGAAGACCGGTAAAGTGTCCGATCTGCTTCAGGTGGAAAAGGAACTGGGCCGCGTGCGTGAAGAGATCGAAAAGATGCAGGGCGAATTAAAATATTGGGATTCGCAGGTGCAATTCGCCACGGTAACGATTTCGCTGACCGAAAAGGACATGGAAGAACCAGCGGCATTTCTGCTCAAGGAGCGCGCGCAACTCTTTCTTTACACCCCTGATGTGGAGAAAATTTACAACCAGGCCAAGAGCCTCGCCTCGCCAAAGGTGCAAATCACAAATGCGCAACTAAACCGCGATTATTCTGGACGCGTTTCAGCGCAGCTGAGCATGCTGATCTTTCCGGAAGAAGGCGATGATGTAATTGGCCGTGTTAAAGGATTTGGGCGCGTTGAAAATTTCCAAATGCAGATCCAACGCCTCGCGCAAGGCGGCAGTGGGATGTCAGAAAATGCGAAGACCAAGCGCGACAAGGTGGAACTCAACATCGCCATTTCGCGCGAAGAACAGGAACAAGCCTTCCAGCAAACGAGCCTGCGCATTCGCACGTCGTCGGTAGACGAAAAGGCTAAGGAGCTTCGTGCTTTGGCCGAGAAACAAGGCGGACGTGTTCGCAGTTCGACTTTCAGCAGTGACCCGAATGGACGTGAAGTGGCAAGTATTTCGCTGCGCGTGGCGATGAAGAATTACCCGGCGCTCATGGAATCGCTTAACTCGTTAGGCAGAGTCGAAAACGTGAGTGTGCAACGTCAGGACCGCGCGGACGCGCAGATCGACGAATCAAATGCACCGGCGGATGTTTCGATACAGGTTTACAGCCAGGGCAATATTGTTACCGAGGAAAGCGGCTTGCTTGCCACGCTGCGGCGTACCTTGGCTCAAAGCGCGAGCGCAATTATGTGGAGCCTGCGAATGATTGGCGTGGCGATCGCGTTTCTCGCGCCGTGGGCGATTGCAATTGTTTTACTGACTTGGGTTGCGAGGCGCGTAATTCGCGCGAAACGATAGGTCGCCGCGGCGACTCCCTTAACGCGTTTGGCAATCCAGGCGGCGAAGCCGCAGTCTTTTTTGCCATCGTCTTCGGAGAAGCCGATCCACCCATGGCGGAATCATTGTTGCCCGCTCCGCAAACGAGTCATAGGTTATCTATGTTTTCCGGAGGTTGCCGATGAATTCTAAAGGCGGTATCAGCTATAGCAACGCGGCGGTCGCTGCTTGTCCGAAACACTTACTCCAATTCGCAGTCGATCAGCGATACGACGATTACACATCAGTCGATCACGCTGTCTGGCGATTCATCATGCGCCAGAACACTTTTTTTCTGAAGGAATACGCGCACAAAGTTTATTTCCAGGGCCTTCTCAACACGGGCATTTCATTCGAGCGCATCCCGCGCATTGAAGAGATGAATGATATTCTGGCGAAGATCGAGTGGGGCGCGGTGGCAGTGGATGGTTTCATTCCGCCGGCAGCATTCATGGAATTTCAAGCCTACAAGGTGCTGGTGATCGCGTGCGACATGCGCCAAATTCATCACATCGAATACACCCCAGCGCCGGACATCGTGCACGAGGCCGCCGGTCATGCACCGATCATTGTCGACCGCGAATACTCGAATTATTTGCAACGCTTCGGCGAAGTCGGCGCGAAAGCAATGTCATCCAGGAAAGATTTCGAGCTGTATCAAGCGATCCGCCACCTGTCGATCTTGAAGGAGCGACCGAGCGCTGATCCGAAAGAAGTCGAGGAAGCAACCAAGCTGGTCGAGCATCGCCAGAAAAATCTCGGCGCGCCCTCCGAAATGGCGCTGCTCTCGCGCTTGCATTGGTGGACAGTCGAATACGGGCTCATCGGCACACTCGAGAATCCAAAAATTTACGGCGCTGGGTTACTTTCCTCGATCGGCGAATCGGTGTCGTGTTTGGAGCCTGGGGTAAAGAAGATCCCCTACTCCATTGACGCGCAGAACTGCGCGTTCGATATCACCACGAAGCAACCGCAGCTTTTTGTTTGCAGGGATTTCCAGCATCTCAGAGACGTGCTGGAGGAATTTGCCGGCAAGATGGCGTTTAAAGTTGGCGGACTCGAAGGTATTAACAAGGCCATCGAATGTAACAACACTGCGACCTGTGAGTATTCGTCTGGTCTCCAAGTCAGCGGGATTTTCGCTGAAACCATAACAGACGAAAACAACTCGCCGATTTATCTGCGGACAACCGACAAGACAGCGCTCGCGTTTCAAGGCGAAGAACTGGAGGGCCACGGCATCGATTATCACAAAGACGGTTTCGGTTCGCCCATTGGCAAATGGAAACAAACGTCAACAGCGCCAGAGCTGCTCACCAACGATCAACTCCACGCCCTTGGAGTCGTTGAGGGCAAGAAAGCGAAGATCGAGTTCGTTAGCGGCATCGTCGTCTCAGGAAAAGTTGAAAAGATCGTGCGTCGCGACGGTAGATTGTTGTTGATCACATTCGTAAATTGCAGCTCGAAATACCGCGACCGCGTCCTGTTCGAGCCTGACTGGGGTTTTTACGACATGGCCGTCGGCGAACGAATCCGTTCGGTCTTTAACGGTGCTGCGGATAAGGACGCTTACAATCAGGTGGCGTTGATTCCAAAGGAACGGACCATCAAAGTCCCCTCGGACGCAAAACGGAGGCGACTCGAGAATCTCTACGCGCAGGTGCGCAAGATTCGCGAGAGCAAAACCGGGTATGAACGGCTCGGCGAAATTTGGGAGACACAGCAGGCCGAACATCCGGAGGACTGGCTGTTGTCGATGGAAATTTTCGAAATCCTCGACACGACCGATCAGCAGCCTGAACTGGAAGCCAGAATCAAAACGTTTCTAAACGAAAAGAAGACGAAGACCAAAGATCTCTCGACATTAATCGGTTGGGGATTCCGCCTGGTCGATTATCACAAAAAGCCAGAACACCAGACAGCACTGCAGGCGTCTCCGAAGTAGGAGTGGCCGCTTCGAACGGATATTCGCTGCGTTTCCCAAAGCGGTACAGCAGCGCCGCACTCCAAAACGTTGCGTAATGTGAGTCAATATCTCCGGCTTGCGTCTTGGACTGGAGCGGCGTTCCGCCATTTTTCACTATCGATCCTCAACGGCGGGATGCGTCTTCGGTTCGACAACCGCGCTCGATCCGTAAGAGTCGGATAGCCGGCCATTTCGGGCAAAGTCCCGCATCATTGCGAAGTAGCCGGACGCATATCGGGTCGAGACACGCTCGCCATTTGAAGCGATTTCGTACTCGGTCATCCCGTGTTCGGCGTGAGGAAACAGCGCGAGCGTAATTGGCTTCCCTTCCACGATCAGCGTCTTGATACGCCGACTCGTTTCAGCACTCGGAGCTTCGAGGTCGTCTTCTCCGAGAATCCATAACTGTGGGGTTTTCACGGCGCGAAGCGTAGGCATTGGATCGTATCGAAATGGCGTGCCGGGGAGAGAATCCTTAAACTTCTCGCGCGCTTCCGCCGCCGTGTACGGCAAAATGAAATGCGTATAGTTGCCATGCACATCTTTGTACCAAGGCTCGTTGCGGTACTTGGCTCTCACAGCATCTAAACGCTCGAAACCTTTGGTGAAACCGCTCTCAAACACAGCCTCGGCCGCGGACGCAACCTCCAGCGCCTTTGAAATTTCCTCCTGGGTATGACCTTTGAGGCGCATCTCAAGCGCCACTTCTTCCTGGTCTTCGTCAATAACGGAAACGGCCAACCCGAAACTGACGATAACGAAATCGACGGGCGCGTGTGTTGCGGCGAGCGGCGCGACCCAGCCGCCTTGACTACCACCTTGATATCCAATCCGGGCGCAGCGGGTGCCAGCAATTCGCCTCGCTTCCCGCATGGCAGCGAGGGCGTCATCTGCGAGTGTATCGAAATCCTGCGTATATTTGCCGGCCGATCCGCCGGTTCCGCGTTTATCATAAACGAAGGCGCCAATATTCTCGGCGGGTAACAATCGTTGAAGAGCATACGAGTCGCGCGCAGATTCTCTTTCTGCTCCCTGAACGAGAACCACAATTGTGGCCGGATTATCGCCCTTCGGCAGCACTAATCTGCCAGCGAGCTTAAGTCCGTCACGGCCTT
>DASSFL010000180.1:0-2690 GCA_035694525.1 Candidatus Udaeobacter sp.
CCAAAACAAGTCCCGTCGCTGGAGGCGTTGAACCGGGAGCGGCGCGCACTCGTCAAAAGCGTGATCCCGTCGGTTGTGGCCGTCAAAACGTCCAAGAAGGTTGGTATCCGGCGTGAATACGGGCTCGATCCGTTCGATTTCTTTTTTGGTGGCCCGCGGCGATCTCGCAATCCGCGCGACGAGGCGCTTGTGCAGAATTCACTCGGCTCGGGGGTGATTGTGACGAAGGAAGGCCACATTATCACCAACACTCATGTGGTCGATCAGGTGGACGAAATTGAGGTCCAATTGAGCGATGGCCGCACGACGAAAGCGCGGCTGGTGGGCGCCGATGAGCAACTCGATCTGGCTGTGCTCAAGATCGACGTTCCGGGCGTTCAGCCTCTGACGCTGGCCGATTCCGACACGGTACAACCGGGAGATTCTGTTCTCGCCATCGGCAATCCGTTTGGTCTTCAGGAGACAGTGACCGATGGAATTATCAGTTGGAAGGGACAACCGAACAGCACGGATTTTCGCGGCTATTTGCTCCAAACTAACGCGGCAATCAACCCAGGGAACAGCGGCGGGCCATTAATCAATGTTCGAGGCGAAATCGTCGGCATTAACGAGCAAATCGTTTCTAGCAGTGGTGGTTCGCAAGGAATCGGCTTTGCGATTCCGTCCAACACTGTTCGTACCGCCCTGGAAAGCCTGCTAAAACAGGGACGAATCATTCGCGGTTACCTCGGCATCCAGACCCGGGCCTTACAACCCGATGAAACCACGTCGGATGCGGACGGAGTTCCGGTCGCGGACGTGATGCCTGGATCGCCTGCGGCCCAGGCAGGCGTTCAGCCCGGTGATGTCATCCAAAAATTCGACGGGCATGACGTGAAGAATTTCAGCGCGCTGCGGACCTTCGTGGCCCAGACGCCACTGAATAAGCAAGTGGACTTGGAAGTTTTGCGTAATGGAAAACCGCTCAAGGTGACAACTCAGATTAAAGAGCAACCGATTGATAATCAAAGTTCGAGTGTCACGCCTCGAAGAAACCAGCCACAGCCACAACGCCCCGGGAAGCCGAGCGATCAAGAACCCTCCGGCGGATCTCTCGCGTCAATTCACGTGGAAGAGCTGACTCCAGAAACCGCGCAGCAACTCGACCTGCCTGCCAATGTGCAAGGGGTTGTGGTCAACAGCGTCGATCCTGACAGTGGCGTCGCGGAATTGCGAAGAGGCGATGTGATCGAGGAAATCAATCAACAACCGGTCACGTCGGTTGCGGATTACAACAAGATCGTTGCCTCACTTGATCCCAATAAGCCGCAGATCTTGTCAGTCTGTCGCGGTCGGATGCGCTCGTTCCTCGTCCTGCGTCCGCGGTAAAGTTGTAGCGGGGCTTGTGTCAAGCCCCCCAGGCCGCATCAATAACACGCGATAGCGTGACGGCGGCAAACGCCCGAGAGCATATCCCAAAGCGCGTCGAGAACGCGGTTCACCGAGACTTTCACTGACTCGAAATTGTGGGCGTCGATGTGACGGCTCAGCATTTCACGCTCAGCAGCGGAATGCTCGCGGTCTGCTCCGATGTGGACGGTGAAATACTCATAATGCTCGGGTCTGGTGAATCCGTAATGCTTCTTCAGTCCATCAATTTTGGATTCACAGATCGACGGAATTTGGCTCTCGTACGCGTAAAGTGCCGCGATGCCTTCCGCAGTCGATCGCTGCCCACAAACCGAACGGAATGTGTTGATCAAGTTTTTCGTCTCCGGTTGCTTTTCGGTTTGCGCCCGGTCGGCGTCTTCGAGGCCGAGACCATCCGCAAATTTCTTCCAAAGCTCGGGATGATTCGGGGAGCCAGCTTCTTCATCGATCAAGTTGTTGAGCAATTGTTTCCGCGTGGTCTGATGATCGCAGTGCGCATGGACCGCCGATAGATACGTCGGAAACGCTGCGACATGATGATAGTACTGTTGCGCGTAATCCGTGAGCGCTTCTTTGCTCAATTCGCCACGCGTCCAGGCGAGATAAAACGGATGTTTCAACAGATGTTTCTCCGCAATGTCGTTGTCGATTTCTTCGAGATATTGTTTCATAAAATTCGTTTCTGCACCTCAATGTGCTTATAAACGCAGACTCAATTGCTGCAAGTGTTTAGTATGATTTCCTGGTAATAGTCCAGCGTCTCAACGCTGAGTCACCGATGAAGGACTTGACCTCCTTAACAAACCGCCCGGTCTCAAAAGGCTGGGCTATTTTCTTTCGCGTCTATCGGCGCTGAGAGATGGGCTCATGCGGACTTCAAAATGTGCTTGATGCCGCGGACGGGAATCACGACCCAGCCAGGCCGATTGTTCAACTCGTAGCCGATTTCGTAGACTGCTTTGTCCAGCAAATAGGCCTCGAGCATGATTTGGAGGTCTTCGCTGTTTTGCGGAATGAAGATGGCAGTGCCGATTGTCTTCAAATAGCTCTGCAGAAAGACACTGCCCATGTGGCGATACCAGAGATCGGCCCAGCGCTCCAAAAATGGCACATCTTCTTTGCGCATGGCCGGTTGCCAGAGCGCGCTGTAGGCGGCGTATTGGAACGATCGCATCATGCCTGCGACATCGCGTAGCGCGGAGCGTTTCAGTTTGCGTTCGCTCAGCGGTCGCGCAGGTTCGCCTTCGAAATCCAAAATGACGACGTCTTTTCCGGTGTAA
>DASSFL010000181.1:0-2422 GCA_035694525.1 Candidatus Udaeobacter sp.
GACGAGTTTCTAAAAGCGGAATTACAGGAATACGGCCGGCGAATTCATGAGGCCCGCACCGGGATCGCAGCGTTTCTAGAGCAAAACCGCCGTGAACATGTTTATTGGGTGGAGCGCACGGGAAAAACCGCACAATTTCTCACGCTTAACGCTGCGCCGATCGATGTCGCTCCTGTCCTGCGTCAAATGATTTTTCGCGATAATTGTTCGTGCATTATGACCAGCGCGACACTCTCAGTGGGTCGCAAGGATCTTGCTTATTTCCGGCAACGCATCGGCGCGGAGGAAGCCGAGCCGGCATTGCTAGGCGGCCCGTTCGATTTCCAGAAACAGATGAAGATGTTCATCGTCAAGAAAATGCCCGATCCCCGCGACGCTCAATACGAGGAAGCCCTCGAACATTGGGTCGCGCATTTTGTCGAGAAGACCGACGGGCGCGCGTTCGTCCTTTTCACAAGTTATCGCGGGATGCAGCAGGTGGCCGAGCGAATGGAGCAATTCTTTTCGCAAAAGAAATTCAATCTGCTGGTGCAGGGCGGTGGCGCACCACGCGGAAAACTTCTTGATCAATTCAAGATCACGCCGCGCAGCGTTCTTTTTGGCACCGACAGTTTTTGGATGGGCGTTGATGTCCCCGGCGAGGCACTTTCGAATGTGATCATTACGCGTCTGCCCTTTGCTGTGCCCGATCATCCACTGATCGAAGCGAAACTCGAATTGATCGAGGAGCGCGGCGGCGATCCGTTCACTGAATATTCACTGCCGGAAGCGATCCTGAAGCTCCGACAAGGGGTAGGCCGCTTGATCCGAACAAAGAGCGACCGCGGCATTATCGTCATTCTCGATAATCGTATCGTGACCAGACCCTACGGCCGCGCCTTCCTGCAGGCATTACCGAAATGCCCGGTGGAAATAATTTAAGTCTGGAGTTTTAATGTTCACTTGAACATATTTCTCGGGCGGCTTAATTTGAGCGCATGGAGCGCTCTGATTCGTCAAATTCCTCTGCAGCAAGAGATCGACAGAGCGAGATCCACCAAATTCTGACCATCCTGCATAAGTGGGGGATTCATACGCTTGGCCAGTTTGCGGCCCTGGATAGGGAGCAGCTGGGTGCGCGACTTGGCCCTGAAGCAGTCCGAATGTGGAAACGGGCTAATGGGCGATCGAATCGAGTGCTTAAATTAATTCGGCCGCCGGAGTCGTATGAGGAGAGCTTCGAATTTGAAAACGAAATTGAAACCGCTGAGCCGCTTCTCTTTATGCTTCGCCGGTTTTTGGAGCAACTCGCCGTTCAATTGAGCGGAATTTATCTCGTCACAAAAGAACTGACCCTGCGGATCACATTTACCAATAAACAAATTTACGAGCGCATTTTCAAAATTCCGCAGCCGACCAACAATGTCGATCTTCTCTTCCGGATGCTGCATACGCATTTGGAGAATTTTAAATCCGAGCATCCGATCGTTGCGGTCGCATTGAGTGCGCAGCCGATCATGCCTGCGAGAGAACAATTCGGATTATTTGAAACTACATTACGCAATCCGCAGCAACTCTTAGAAACGCTTGCACGTTTGATCGCTCTTCTAAGCGCTGATCGAGTCGGCACGCCGGTCTTGGAAGAAACGCATCGGCCGGATGCATTTCGAATGGAAGCCTTTGTGTGGAATTGGATTTCCACGGCTGGGAATGGAGGGCGGAGCTCTGCGACGCTGGAGGCGCATCCCAAGGCTGGCGGGAGCTCGCCCCTCCATACATTACGCCTGGCGCTGCGCCGATTTCGCCCAAGTGTATCTGCATCCGTCCTGCTGGATGAAGACTGCCTCATACATGTTCGCGGCGCAGATGTTCGCGGTAAAATCATCGATCTGCAGGGCCCATTTTTGATTTCCGGAAACTGGTGGGACGAAAAATCGTGGGCGTGCGCGGAGTGGGATCTGCAACTGGAAGATGGGGAACTGGTCCGGTGTCACGAATCGGAGGCAACTTGGAGAATTGATGGGATTTATGACTGACAAGACACACCGTCATCCTGAGCGGAGCGCAGCGAAGTCGAAGGATCCCGCGGAACAGCCTTAAGCTTTCGCAAAGGGATTCCTCGACTTCGCTCGGAATGACGATGAGCTACGTCGAACTTCATGCGTCCAGCGCATTTAGTTTTTTGCGCGGCGGTTCGTTCCCGGAGCAATTAGCTGAAACAGCCGCCGAGATGGGAATGCTGGCGATGGCGTTGCTCGATCGCAACGGCGTTTATGGGGTGCAACGATTTTCCGTCGCCGCGCGCGAACACAAGGTACGACCAATCGTTGGCTGCGAATTGTTGATCGACGACGGCAGTGTTCTCCCAGTGCTGGTCGAAAATCGCACCGGTTACAAAAATTTGTGCGAACTGCTAACCCAGGCGCATCTGCGCAGCGAAAAA
>DASSFL010000182.1:0-7701 GCA_035694525.1 Candidatus Udaeobacter sp.
CCAGTGTCGCAAAGCGCTTGCCTTACAATGTTTTTAAAGTCGTTGTCGCGCGTGTAAAGAAGAACGAGCCGTGCGAGTCGTGGAAGAGGAAGCGGTGCCAGCCGTGATCTTATTGAGGGGTTCACGCTGACTTCTACGGAAATTGGAGGGCGAAAGTTCCAAATAATCTGGTGCATCGGTTCCGATTTCCAGCAATTCGGAGATCTTTCTCGCAGAGGGTGCCACTGCTCATTCTGATCCTGAAGACGCCGTGACGTCCGCGCCTCGACGCAGCGAGGCGGCCACAACATTGAGTCTTGGAGGTGTTCGTCAGTTACAACATGCGGCATTGCGATGCGTATTCCTGTTTGTGCATAGGAAGCGCGTTGCTGTAACCTTCCCGCCGTTGCCATGGATCCGGCCACGTTTTTTACCGAACTGAAGCGGCGCAAGGTTTACAGAGTGGCCGTCGCATACGCGATCGTGGCGTGGTTGCTGATCCAGGCGGCTTCCATTCTGTTCCCGACCTTTGAAGCGCCTCCGTGGGTGATGAAGGTGTTCGTCACTGCTGTGATTCTCGGTTTTCCAGTGGCGCTGATCCTGGCATGGGCGTTTGAGCTGACACCGGAAGGAATCAGGCGCGCAGAGGAAGTTACGCCGCGCGAGCCGAAGACGCCGAAAGCCGGCCGGAAATGGACTGCGATCATTGTCGCCGCTGCTGTACTCGCAGCCGCGTTGCTCGCGTTTCAATTCACACGAACACGGGTATCGGCGACTGCTGAACTGCCAAAACAAACGGCGCCCACGGCAAACATGGACAAATCAGTTGCCGTGCTGCCCTTTGAGAACCTTAGCTCAGACAAAGAGAACGCATTTTTCGCGCAGGGGATTCAGGATGAAATTATCACTTCGCTGTCAAAGATCAGCGGGCTACGCGTTATCTCCCGCACATCGACAGTCAATTACCAAAGTGCTCCACAGAATTTGGCCGAGATCGCGCGCCAGCTTCGTGTGAGCAATGTGCTTGAGGGCAGTGTCCAAAAGGCCGGCGATCGCGTGCACATCAATGTGCAGCTGATCCAGGCTGACACCGACGCGCATTTGTGGGCGCAAAGTTACAATCGGGAATTGACCGATATCTTCGGAGTAGAAGCCGAGGTCGCGAAAAGCATTGCTGACTCGTTGCAGGCCACACTTTCGCCACAGGAGAAAGCACGCGTCGAAGCTAAACCCACAACGAACCCCGACGCTTACGTGCTCTATTTGCGGGCTCGCGATTATCAGACGCGGCCGGATAACTTGCTGCAGGATTTTCGGGCAGCAGGAAATCTTTATGAGCAAGCGATCAAACTCGACCCAGACTTCGCGCTCGCCCACGCGCGGCTCTCGGCCGTTATGAGCCAGATCTATCATTGGTTCGAACCGACACAAGAGGTCAAAGAGACCGCACGTCGTGAAGCGGACGAATCACTTCGACTCCAACCTGATCTTGGCGAAGGACATCTCGCCCTCGGCCTCTATTTCTATTACGAGGAGAGCAACTATGAGGAGGCTTTGCGCGAATTGAATTTGGCGGCGAAAACGCTTCCAAATGATGGCGATGTCGGTCTCTACATTGCTGCGGTGCAGCGGCGGCAAGGACACTTAACCGAGGCTATTGCCGCCTATCAAAAAGCTGAAGCAATCGATCCGCGCAATTCCATTACGCTCTACGATGCCGCGCAAAGCTATTTCGGAATTCGCGACTGGCCAAATGCCGTCAAAGGAATGGATCGCGTCCTCGCGCTCGCACCGGATTCGCTCAACGTCAAAATACAACGCGCCTACATGGAGTTTTTCTGGAAAGGCAGCACGGCCCCGATTAAGGCCGTTCTGGAAAGCTTCGCGCCAAATCTCGACCCGGACGGGATTGTCACCTTCAGCCGCTGGGACGTGTCTCTCATGGATCGTGATCCGGAGGCGGCCGAACGCGCACTGACATCAGCCCGGCCGCAGAACTTTGTCGCGCCCACCGGAGTGCCTATGCCAAAAAGCTATCTCGCGGGGTGTGTGGCGTTGATGCGTAAGGATGCTGCGCGGGCGCAGCAGCAGTTCGAAACAGCGCGACCTATATTGGAACAAGTTGTGATGAAGAGTCCGCAGGACGGCATTCGCCACGCGCAGCTTGGTTTTCTTTACGCGTTGATGGGACGCAAAGATGACGCATTGCGCGAAGGCCAGCGTGGAGAGGAATTGACGTCTGTTTCTAAAGACATAATCAATGGAGGCACAGTCCAGGGGTTTCTCGCATTGATTTATGCGCGCAACGGCGATGCCGATCATGCGATCCAACTGATCGAACGTCTTCTCACCACACCGTTCGCGGTCGATTATGCCGACGACAGCATCACGCTTTCAGACCTGCGACAACGCTGGGAGTGGGATCCGTTGCGGAACGATCCGCGTTTCCAAAAAATCCTGGCGTCGCCCGAACCAAAGACCCTATTCCAGTGACATCGGTGCCGAGGTGGGATCGTCTTCTCCTGAAAATGCCAGTCCGGCTCGGACCGATGCGAAAGACACGATTAGCGCGTTTCGTCACTTAATAAAGAACTCGCGCGCTCTTTTCAAGACCTCGTCGAGTCAATCGTTAAGAAAAGAGTTCGCCGCTCCGAGGAGCGGCGAACGGCGAATGATCCGCCGGGAGCTAGTGTGCCACCCGGCAGCTCATTTTATTCTCGTTAGATTCCATGGGGTGGGCCGTTGCGTTCAGATTGAGCGGCGCTTCCATAGTATCTACGGTGAATATCATTACTCTACTTGAGCAACTGTGGCTCGCCGTAGATGAAGTCGTCCATCATGACGATGTCATTGCGGGCATCGTCGCTCGCCCCCGGGGCAACGTTGCCGGCCTGGATCCGTACCGACGCAATGCGCGCGTCGCCAAACACAATGCCGAAGAAGGACAGGTTTCCACCGCCCGGTGAAGCCGGTACGGAACTGCTGAACAAGATCCTGCTGTCCTTGTCGAGGTACTCGATCAGCGTGCTGGCCTTGTGATTTGGGTTGCTATCTGCCTGCTGGTCAACATCTGTGAACACGGCGCCGAAGCCTCTGACTGTTGCCGGGACAGTGCCATTGCTACCCGGTATGAAGAACGAGGCATTGGTAATGTTGCTCCCCACAGGAGTGAACAACCGTGACGGGCTGAAGGTCCTGAAGGTTTTGGCGTAGCTGGGATTACTAAAGAGGACAACAAGCCCGCCTTGGGCCCCGCCCGATGGAGGAGCCTGCGACAGGCCTAACCCCGGTGTCGTGAATTGGCTGCCGCGGGTGTTCAGGAACACGTTAAACGGAGTTACTGGAGCTGTGGTATCCAGGATGTTAGGATTGCCACCGTCCCAGTTGATCTCGCGTCGACCCTTTTGAAGCGGCCCTGGGTTATTGCCATTGTTAGGGATCCCCAAGGCAGCGCGAAACGCATCGACTGAGCTCTGAATCGACTCAGTGGATGTTCCGGCCGCCTGGAATACGACTGGCGCAAAATCCCTGGATGGGATGTCCTGTGCGTGTGCACTCTGGCTAACTGAAAGTAGCATCGACAGCACGCCAAAGGCGGCGATGACGATGTTTGAGTTGGTTACTGATTGTTTAGTTTGCATATGTTTTTTCTTGTTTGCGGTTTGGTTTCTGTTGGTTTTTCCGGCGCGTCTGTTGTTTGTGCCGGTTCATTGGGTAAAGCGGAAAGGCCGCCTGAAACCCGCCACGACTGCGCAGTTTTTTTGTGATCGCCTCCGGCTGCGCTGTGAAAAATCCCTCGACCGTGTTAGAATGTGCGGCGTCGAGCAGCCTGTATGACGCCGCCTGGTTGGCCGTGTCCGGCGCGAGCGAGTTCAAAGAGTGGTGAGCGTTGCGCGCGTGAAACAAAAAGCCGCCACGTGGTGAAGCGTCACGGCTGATTGTTGAAATGCTGCTGCTGTTTTGGTTGGGCGGACGCGGCTTTAAGGATTGTTCGCCACTTGCGGCGCAGGTTTGCTCGCTTCCAGCTGTGCGCTCACCTTTTGGATTTGAGACGCCTGCTCCTTCACCGTTGCTGCGAGGGCCGTCATTCCAGATTTTAGCTCTGCGATTGTCTTTTCTTGTTCCTCATTCTTGCGGTGCTCTTTCAGGAACTCGTTCAGCAACATTGCGTTTACCTGGTCGTAGCGCACGCTGTAGGGTTTTCCTTCTTTGTCGCGCACAACCAGATCAGGATTTACCTTTTCTACATCTTCGGCCACAAGTCCGAGCTGCGGTGTGCCTCCCGGATCAATTTGCTTCTTGTAGCGAAAGGCAACCGGTTTAAGCGCAAAGAGCGCTTCGCTGGCCTGCTTCATTGGCTTAATTCCCTCTTTGAACCGACGGGAGGATGTGGCAGTGCCTAGTCTGCCGTTTGAATCAATAAAAACAGCAGTTCCACCCGAAGAGGTTTGACCGAAGATTTCGCCGATAAAGCAGCTGTGGTCCAGGTTCTGACCACCAACGTTGGTGCCAATAACAATAACGTTATTGGCCGTCGTGATACCAAAACCGGCATTAAAGCCCACAGCCGTATTGGTGACGCCAGTGGTATTGTTAGGGAGCGCACTAAAGCCCACGGCGGTGTTTCCGCCTCCAGTGGTGCTGCTTAGCAACGCGTTAGCACCGTAAGCTGCGTTTTCGGTACCTGTGGTGTTGTTTAAAAGAGCGAAGCTCCCATTGGCCGTGTTGTCGGTGCCAGTGGTGTTGCTTAAAAGCGCTCCAGCGCCAGTGCCTGTATTGTCGTCTGCGGTGTTGGCGAGAAGCGTGCCAGCGCCGATGGCCGTGTTTAACTGGCCAGTGGTATTGCTTCTGAGCGAGAGGAACCCGACCGCAGTGTTGAAAGCCCCACTAGTGAGGCTAAGAAGGGCGTTTTGCCCTTCTGCCGTGTTGCCTCCAGCATACCCGCCATCCGGTGCCGGAGTTACCGCTTCCGCCTTCTGGCCAATCGCAAGGGTGCCAAGGGCAAGTGCAATGAGAATGGAAGCGGATCGCGAACGGAGAATGCTGAAAAGTGAACCGCGAGGAGTGATTATCGTCTTCATGCTGTAATTTCGTTCTTTCTAGTTTGCAGTTTTCCTGCGCCACTCGCGTGAGGGGAGCGCCGATTAAGGCGCATCCCACTCCACGCGTTTGTTAGGAATGGCGCTGCACTGTTACGGGAGCGGCGCGCCAGGGAGAAAGTTCTTCGAAGACATCGCCGCGACTCCGGACTGATCGTCTCCGTCGAAGTGTCCGGGAGCCGAGCCAGGTACGCAATCTTCATCATCATTCGGATCGGCGAACCAGAAGACTATGTGGTTTAGCTCCGTACGCACGCCGGTGATATTGTTAAAGGCGAAAGCCTCATCGATGATGGCATCCACGCGGACGGACCCTCTGCCCGCTGCATTGGTGGTAAAGTCCGCGATGTACTGAACCGCGCCGAAGGGAGGCACCGGCGTTTCGGTCAGGAAGACCGCAAACGTCGTATTGGGCCGCAGACCCGAGGCGTGCAAGTCCAGCGTATCCACACCGCGTTCGTCCTCCCTCGGGAAAACGGTAACGGTTGTCGCCGCGTTCTCGAACTCTTGGCAGCCTGCGATGGCATCTGAAGCCGGTACCAGGTCGAACCTGGACGGCACCAAGTGCGGTGCCTGAGTAGCCTCTGCCCTGGGTCGAATACCCTGCGCGTCCGCACCCTGGTGAACTAAGAGTAGCACCGATAGCACGCCAAAGGCGGCTATGAGGGTAGAACGAATTGCCAGCTTCATCGCTGCATGCTTTTCTCTGCAAGCAGTCGAAGGCTGATGATTGTTTGAGTTGGTTACTGATTGTTTAGTTTGCATATGTTTTTCTTTGTTTAAGGTTTGGTTTCTGTTTTGGTTTTTCCGGCGTGTGTTGTTTGTGCCGGTTCATGTGGTAAAGCGGAAAGGCCGCCTGAAACCCGCCACAACTGCGCAGTTTTTTTGCGATCGCCTCCGGATGCGCTGTGAAAATCCCTCGACCGTGTTAGAATGTCCGGCGTCGAGCAGCCTGTATGACGCCGCCCTCTTCCACGCGAAAAGAGGTCACCCAATTGCTCGGCGACTGGAGCGGTGGAGACGAGGGAGCGCTTGAGAAGTTGTTTCCGCTCGTGCAACCCGAATTGCACCGGCTCGCGCATCATTACATGAGCCGGGAACGCGCCGGCCACACCCTGCAAACCACCGCGATTCTCAACGAAGCCTATCTGCGCCTCGTCGATAACACGAAGCCGGTCTGGCAAGGCCGGACCCACTTTATTGCGGCAGCCGCGCGGTTGATGCGGCGCGTCATGGTCGACCATGCCCGTGAACGGCACTCACTCAAGCGTGGCGGCGGCGCGTTGAAAGTAACCTTGGATGAAGCTGCGTTAGTAACAGAAACGCGATCGGAGGAATTACTCGCACTCGACGAAGCGTTGGAAAGCTTGGCCGCGCAGGACCCGCGTAAAAGTCAGATTGTTGAACTGCGCTATTTCGGGGGTTTGACGGTCGAAGAGACGGCTGAATTTCTGAAACTTTCTCACCGGACCGTGGAGCGCGAGTGGACGATGGCCAAGGCCTGGCTTTACCGGGCGCTGAGCGAGGAAGAAACCTGATGAAGGCTGAGCGCTGGAAACAGGTCAACGATCTTTTCCAGTCAGCCGTCGAACGTGCGCCCGAGGAGCGAGCCGCATTTCTTGATGAGGCTTGCCACGGTGACGAAGGCTTGCGCCGCGAGGTAGGGTCTTTGCTTACCTCTCATGAGCGGTCGGAGAATTTTATCGAACTACCGGCTTTCGAAGTTGCTCCCGAGCTTGTGACTAACAACAAGGCCGGCGCATTGGTTGGGAAAGCGATTGGCCATTATCGGATCGAGTCACTCATCGGCGTCGGCGGAATGGGCGAGGTTTATCTAGCGCGGGACGAGCGACTCGGGCGCAAAGCCGCTCTCAAGCTTCTTCCAGATAGCCTGACGACGGACGAGACGCAGTTGAGCCGCTTTAAAAATGAGGCGCGGAGTGCCTCGGCCTTAAATCATCCGAACATTCTAACGGTTTACGAGATCGGCGCGGAGGGAAACCGGCTATTCATCGCGACGGAGTTCATCGAAGGCATCACCCTGCGCGCATCGCTCGCGCGCGGGAGGATAAAACCTCATGCCGCGCTGGAAATTGTCGTCCAAGTGGCCTCGGCGCTGGCTGCCGCGCACGAAGCCGGTGTCGTGCACCGCGACATCAAACCGGAGAACATCATGCTGCGACCGGACGGATACGTGAAGGTACTCGATTTCGGGATTGCAAAACTGACCGAGCAAAGGCTGGAGTCGGACGATCGTACAGGCAAAACAACGACGGCGCTGCAAACACGACAGGGGTTGGTGTTAGGCACGGCGCGCTACATGTCTCCGGAACAGGCACGTGGTCAGAAGGTGGATGCGCACACGGATATCTGGAGCTTGGGCGTAGTGCTCTACGAAATGGTGGCGGGAAGCCCGCCGTTCCGAGGCGAGACGCCGAGCGATTGCATTGCTTCCATCCTGACAAGCGAGCCGCCACCTTTATCCGGCGTATTGCCGGATGTTCCGCTCAAACTCGAATCCATTCTGGAAAAGGCTTTGCGGAAAAACAGCGATGAACGTTACCAGACGAGCAAGGAAATGCTCGCCGATCTGCGCATTCTCAAGGGGGAACTCGAAGCGGAT
>DASSFL010000183.1:0-5471 GCA_035694525.1 Candidatus Udaeobacter sp.
CGTGTCTACGTTGAGGGAAATGATGTAATGTTTGAGGGTCGTGCCGCCATCGGGTGTCGTCAGCGCGCCCAGAAAGAGCGCCCGTGAAGCAAGATCGACAACAGGAGTGCTGATGATCCCGGCAGAACCAACCTCAGTGCAAAAGATATCGTTTGCCGGCACCGGAGCGCCCACATTTCGCTGCCAGATAATGGTGCCATTAACAGCGTCGAGTGCATAAACGTTATTCGAATTGGTTGCAATAATGATCGTCGGCCTGCCTCCAGGTCCGTTGTCAAGGTAAAGTGGCTGCGTTAAAATTACGTCGCCTGCGATCGTACCGTTGAAGTTTAAGTCGCGCGTCAGGTTCGCCGCAGCCGATTGCGTGAAGGCCGAATCGATGTAAAGCCCATCACGCGAACTATGGTTGTGATACTGGGTGACGTTGACCTGCGCGTTTGCCGAAACAACCGCGCCCCACAAACCGGCAATAAGCCAAGAAAATACTGTTTTCAAAGGTCGGGACAATAGCACTGCGCCTTTATTAGGGCATGGACCACGTGTGTATCTCATAGCAAGGTAGCAAATCAAGTGCGAAAATAGAGATATGTACGAGAAACGTTATGAGCGATGGTCTATCCGCGTTTAGCAAGACGACGCAATTCGAGAAAGCCGGTGTTACGCAGTCTCGAAATCGTAAGGTATTCCGACGTCATTTACACAATCCCGCTTGACGCGATGTAGATGCTGCACGGGAGCCTATCGGGTGCTTAACGCCGGCCTGTTTAGCTATTGTGGCGGGGCCGGACGAACTCCTCGGCAGTTCCGGACTACGAATCCGGAAGACGGCGGCGTAACGGGTTTGCCAATCGCGCCTCTTTTGGTCGAGAGGCTCTAGCCCCCACCACGCCCAGGGCCAGTCGGCTCGCACCGAGCGATCCCCGTCGTGGATTTCTACTATTAAATCCCGCACTGGCTCCCAGCCGAGGTCAATCGCAGTCTTCGTTCGAACGTCCAAATCGACTCCTGAAACAAACAGGTACCCTCCTAGACTAACCAGTTGTGCTATATTGCCGAGGCATTTTTCGGCTTCGGCTCGGGCCATGTGACAGAGAAAGTTACTCGCGACTACCATGTCTTGCGGCCCAAGAACGCTGATGAGTTGTGGGTCAGTTACATCCCAAACATGCCACGTGATCCCGTCTTTGAGCCATGATTTGACTTTGGCCTGATCGCCTTCCCAATCGAACATTTCGATCCTCTCAGCGTCAGTCAACCGTTCAAAAATCGAAGCACCGACCAACTCGGAAGTATCGGGATTGTAAATGCCTTTCTCTGCGAAGCTCAGTATATCCTTCGAAATATCCACCGCCTCCAGGATTACTTTCAAGTCCGGCCGTGCCGAGCGGACAGTCCAGAGGATTGAATAAACCTCGGCTCCGATGCTGCAACCCAGCACGGCAATTTTTAACGTCGCGCCGTGGGGCTTCTGCCCAGCCAGACGGCGCATCAATTCGAGCAAAGGACGGTTCCTTAGGAAGAACGTGCCGAAGAACTGCTGGCGCCTGGCGCAGAGGCAAACCAAGCTATGCAACCATGCCCCGTACGAACGAACGGCATTCAGATTTCGTACGCGAGAAGGGAGACGGTCCCATATCCGCTTGTTCAGCCGCAAGTAAAAGCCGGCAGGAGACTTTCCTAACACCTGGAAGCGTGCCACCTTCGCAAGAATCGGATGATACACTTGGTTGTTTATCACAATCAAATTTATGAGCGGATCTGTGACGACCAGTCTGTGCTCCGATAGGGCGCCTTGTCTAGCTCAGACATTGTGAAGGAAGATAGCAGCGTATTGTTGATCCAGAGCTTCACGACACTCCTTTGTCTTCTGCCTGATTACGGATTTCACTCTGTCTGCGTCGTTCTCCAGTTCGCAGAATTGCTGGATCAACCTTTGAGCATCTAAGGTGTTGATGTCTAGGCAATATTCTGCCAAACCCATTTGTGTCATTAAGGAAACTATCTTGTGATGGAATGTAATGCCTATTACTGGCTTCCCGAGGAGTAGCGATAACAGAACATTGTGAAACCGAGTTGCAACCACGAGGTCGGTAGAAGCAACTTGAGATAAAAGCTGATCGATAGAGGTAGCGGGTTCATTGAAGAGGCGTCCTCGAGTTCCTATCAATCCATTGCCTGTCAACAATTCAGTGAAATGCCGCGTAACAGGTATGTCGTAAACGTCGCCGATCAGCAAGCGAACGTCATAGTTACGAATGAGCAGCCAATGTACGAAGGCCCGAAGGGCGCGGAGATAGGACAGATGCGTCGCATTACTGGGTGTCTCTACGTTTAGCCTACCAGGATCATCCATCAACCCAATGCCGATTACGGGCCTGGGACGTTTGTAGACCCGAGGAGAAGGCAGGACGACCTGATCCAGGTTGAACACCAAGTCGGGATAGACTGGGTCATTATTTGTCGAAAAGCCGATCATTTTGAGGCAGGTCAGGGTAGAAGTATCTCGGAAAGACCGGTAGTGTGCGAAGGAGAGGGCTGACTTGATCAACCACTTGCTGAGGGGGTGGTATATGGGACCAGCGCCAACGCTCACAAAGAGCACCTTCCGCCGAAGCAGCCTAGCTATCAAAGACCATTTGAATACATCATAGGGCCACCCTAGGGCGCTACTATAGGCATCCGTGAGATATCCCGTACCCGGAACTATGAGCGTGTTGATGCCTATTAAGATGCGGAATATCCTGAACCAATCTAACAACTCCCTCGGTATCCCGATCAGTAATTGTCGGAGTAACCTGATGACGGGGTTGGTAGATCTCATGTACCATTTGGCAGCAAATTTTTGTGGAAAGCGGATTGAAATGGGAAAAGCAGGTAATTCGTACCTGAGAGAGACGTCTGTAACGTTCCAGCAAATGCATTTGAATTCTGCATCGGGAAAATACTTCCGGGCATGAGAGAGGATCGTTTGCAGCGTGATTTCGTTACCGAGGTTCCCAACTCCAAATAGGCCAAAGAAGGCGATCTTTTTTTTCTGTATTCTAACGCGGCAGCTGAACTGCTTGCGAGTCTCCTGCAAATTGTTTGGCACTCGGGCGTTGTCCGAGTACGAGGCAGTGTTCATGGGGAATCCTGCGATGTTGTTGCCCTCTGAGCGGTGGTAGTTGTTCAGTTTACAGGGTTGAGAAGTTCATCCAACGGGCGGGCGGCCGCCTAAGTAGTAGAGACCACATCTCCCCGCAAAGAACTATGGCAATAAGCGAGACACGGTCCAGTGTGAAGAGAAACTTACGGTCGAAGACACAACAGTCGCGAGCAATTGGGACCACAATCATTCACTGCCTGCGTTCACTCGGGGCTCGATCGGGTGGTAATTCAGCAAAGTGGCACAGCGGATACTTCTTACTCAGCCGTCAATTCAGCAAGTGCGTGCAAGCATTGCTCTCTTGATTCCATTGCGGGTGTGGGACTAAGTCCGGCAAGCTCGTATATTTGCTTCCAGCGATATACCCAGTCGTGGCGGTGAGCGGCTTCAAAGGCATTGCGTCGGCTGATGGCGCGCATGCGATCCGGCTCGGCCATGAGACCTCTGAGCACCTCTAGAGTGTCTGACCCATCAGGGTGCATTTCAACTACCACATCGGGCCATCCAAAGAGCGTCTGGAAAGCCGGACAATTGGGTGGCTGCCCGATTAGCACCGTCCCAGCCGCTGTTCCTTCGTAAAAACGCAAGCCAACGACCGGTTCCGATTTCAGCTCTGCTTCGCCCATCATTCCAGGCCCCACCATAAAGAACTTGCTTCGCTTCATTGTGTTCGCCAGCATCTCACGGTGCTGGGAATAATCGCGAACCTTTATCGAAGTTCCCATCAGTGTATCGTATACGTAGAAAAGGCGCTGTTGTGCTGTAAGCTTCCGCAGCGCATCATGTATTCCCTCGAATCTCCGACCGATACTGAGCGCGTCTATCACGCGGTCCGGGGGATTCGGATAGGGGTTAAAGTGGGTCACTTCCACCGCCCCCGGGACCCAATGGCATTTTCGGCCTAGTATCCGGCTGAGTTCCGCAACGCTGCTTTCTTGGCCAAGCGCGATGTGATCGAACTGCGCCAAGGCGGGTAGCCAATACTTGGATCGTGCGAGACTGGCGACATACAATTCATCCAACCAAAGCACGCTCGTCCTGCAATGATCCCTCCAGCCGTGGACGGCATTTACATAAAGTAGGTCCCACATGTTTTGGCACACCGCGATGAAGAGATCATATTCCTTGGCAAGTCGAACGGGTCGAAGGCCGGGGTTTACGTAGACAAGGTGGCGAGTCATGTCCTTCCATATCAGCTTGCGCAGCCACCGTTCTCGAAAGCCAAACCCAGGTCGGGACTCCAACTCGATAAGATCCACAGTGTCCAACCCACACAACACGTCCTGAGCTTCGTATCGGTTGCATTGGAATGGCATGCGAGCGATTCCTCTCCAGGTTGGCATGCAAACCCGAGGTGCGGGCGATGACGCCGATGGTTGCAACAAGGGGCGTCCCCGACCTTGCTCGTTTAGCGTGTGCATATTTTCATCCGCTCGGCGCACCCAGCCGCCAACCTTGGCGGGAAAAGTGTTGATCGACTGGGGATGTCACCAATCCTCATTTTATCGCCGTCCGTAGAAATACGAATCGATACCAGATGCGTCCGATGAGATAGCCACATCTCCTTGCAGCTCCGTCAGAATGGTAAAACGTCGCAAATGCGGAAAAGCCACCCAAAATAAGGATCACAAACGCTGCCGCGGATCTCATCGGCACCAGGCCGCGGAGCGCAACGCACTTAACGTTGTAGCATTTCAACAACTTGATGATCGGGTCACGACGTAGCGTCTAGTACTCACTTACGGCGCGGCTAAACTCCAGCCGGCCGGAAGAGTTGGGCCGTTCGCGGAGCCGGTGTAACGTTGTTATTGAGATAGCAAATTGCTGTTTCGCGAGTGCCACTGCACGTGAGCGAACCAAATGTCATTATGGGCCAAACACCCTGACGCGCTCAACAAAAGGGGTGACGGTGTTACCATGGGGTGGACGTCAGACGCAATGTTGGACTTGGAGTCGCTGTCGGAGTCGACGTATCTTTCGGTTTAGCCGTTGGTTCTGGCGATGACGTTGCTGTAACTGTTGCTGCCGGCTTTGGAGCCCGTTTAGACGTTGCCGTAGGTTTGAGCATCCCGCGCTCGGTGGCGGAGTCGGTGGCGGGGTCGGTGGCGGGGTCGGTGGCGGAGTCGGTGGCGGAGTCGGTTGCCCGGTTACCAAAGGATGTGGGTAAACATAAGGCGTATAACCTGGCATGCGGGTATTGTTGAAATAATGCACATTGGCTGTTACGCCCGTGTCTGTGACAAAATTTACATGGTGACCAAATTCATTGATGTTATTCCACGAGTAGCACGGCTCAATCACTTGGTTGTTCCATCCAGGGGGCGGA
>DASSFL010000184.1:0-1035 GCA_035694525.1 Candidatus Udaeobacter sp.
TTGAAACAGCAGTTTCCCATTGGTCAATCAACTGTCGACGAGTACCGTTACTGGTAAACAGCGTGTCTACAACCGTCCCATCTGAATACTGAATCATTCTTCGTCCTCTTGGTCAACTATAAAACCTGTGTCTATACTACCCGAGACCCCTTTACCTACGAAGGTAAACCCCTGTATACGTTTCTCCATACCCTCAACCAAAGTAAAGAGTTCCTTTACCTCATCACCACTGACTTCGTCTGGACTTTCCATAAATTAGGTATATTTGTAGGGGAGACTGTAGCGCCAACAACTCGTGAAGTGCCTATCCAGCGACTCCCAAGGTCTCGGCTGACATAGACACCGCTAGAGCCACTTATAGGCATAGGTGAACTCAAAGTTAGAGTCGTGGCTGAACCAATACTGATTATGGTGATTGCTGGACCCATCCCCCAGTAGCGTCCAACAACATCTCCGACGTGTAACTCACCTGTGAAGTTCGTTCCAGAACCAGTCACGGTGGCGCTTCCAGCCGTAAATATCCATGCACCTGTTCCAAAAACTGTCTGCCAACCTGTATACTCCGAATAGGAAGGTGTTGTAGCTCCAAACCAATAACCTCCACCAAAGAATGCGCTATCGTGTAAAACGTCGTCTACTTGTTCCAGATTTCCACCACCGTTTATGGAGTTGAGTACAATGGTGTCGTAGACGATTTCATCCGTCGCAACGCTTGGTGGACCACCAACATTGGTTACCCAATATGTCGCAATAGTGTGTTTAGTTAACATCGACGAAGCACGTCGATAGTCTACCTTATTGGGACTTGGAGCCAGACCAGGGAATTTGAATGGTGCATACTGGAAGGTGACAAGAGCAAACCCTGGGTTTCTAGACGTTCGTATTCGCTTTGATCGCCACTTGTCAATAGCCTTAATAGACTCGTTAAAGCCAGTACCAGAAGTTGGTGTAGTTCCTGCAGGAACAACCTGTTCTTCCTCTGTACTGTAGCTCTGCATCTCATCGTCCCAAATTATAGACGTGAGAGTTGGCCAC
>DASSFL010000185.1:0-8500 GCA_035694525.1 Candidatus Udaeobacter sp.
GAGTTAGTG
Organism: Candidatus Udaeobacter sp.; assembly: GCA_035694525.1. Taxonomy (GTDB): domain Bacteria; phylum Verrucomicrobiota; class Verrucomicrobiia; order Chthoniobacterales; family UBA10450; genus Udaeobacter. The sequence continues at coordinate 10 of DASSFL010000185.1, forward strand.
GGCGAAGAACGCCCCGTGGGTTTTGATCAAGTCGCAATTGGCGTCGCGTCGAGTGACACGATGCGCTCGTGGAGCAAAGGCGAAGTCAAAAATCCCGAGACAATCAATTACCGGACCTTTAAACCGGAGAAGGGCGGTCTTTTCTGTGAACGCATTTTTGGTCCCACGCGCGATTGGGAGTGCTCATGCGGAAAATACAAGCGGATTAAACATAAGGGCGTCATCTGCGACCGGTGCGGCGTGGAGGTTACGCTGGCTCGCGTCCGTCGCGAACGGATGGGGCACATTGAATTAGCTGTGCCGGTCTCGCACATCTGGTTTTACAAATGCATGCCCTCCCGTATCGGGCTCATGCTCGATATGAGCGCACGCCAGCTCGAGCGCGTCATTTATTACGAGGACTACATCGTCATCGATCCGGGCAAGACGCCGTTGCAGAAGACGCAACTCCTGAACGAAGTTGAATACCGCGAGGCGCAGGAGCAATACGGGGAGGATTTCGTTGCCGGCATGGGCGCCGAGGCAATCAGGAAACTTCTGGCCGAGATCGATCTCAACAAGCTCAACAAGGAGCTTGAGAAAGCAATGGCCGCCACCAAGAGCAAACAGATTCGCAAGAAACTGGCGAAGCGTCTCAAGCTCATCCAGGGTTTCCAAAATTCACACGCGCGTCCCGAATGGATGATTCTGGATGTATTGCCGGTTATTCCGCCGGATTTACGGCCCCTCGTTCCTCTCGAAGGCGGACGTTTCGCGACCTCAGATCTGAACGATCTTTATCGCCGGGTTATTAACCGTAACAACCGGCTGAAAAACCTGCTCATGCTTAAGACGCCGGACGTCATCATTCGCAATGAAAAGCGAATGTTGCAGGAAGCGGTGGACGCTTTGTTCGACAACGGCCGACATGGGCGTGCTGTAACTGGCGCCGGCAATCGGCCTCTCAAGTCACTGAGCGACATGCTCAAGGGCAAGGGTGGACGTTTCCGTCAAAATCTGCTTGGCAAACGCGTGGATTACTCAGGCCGCTCTGTAATTGTGATCGGTCCGGAGCTGAAGCTGCAGCAATGCGGATTGCCGAAGAAGATGGCGCTTGTGCTTTTCGAACCATTCATCATTCGCCGGCTTAAAGACCTTGGGTACGTGCATACCGTGCGCAGCGCGAAAAAGATGATCGAGCGTCAGACGCCGGAGGTCTGGGACATTCTCGATGAAGTGACCAAAGGTCATCCGGTGTTGCTCAATCGCGCGCCCACTTTGCACCGATTGTCCATTCAGGCTTTTGAACCTCAATTGATCGAGGGCGAAGCTATTCGCATTCATCCGCTGGTTTGCACTGCTTATAATGCGGACTTCGACGGCGACCAGATGGCTGTGCATGTGCCGCTCTCGGTGGAAGCCCAAATGGAGGCGCGCATGCTGATGCTCGCGCCGAATAACATTTTTTCTCCTTCCAGCGGAAAGCCGATTACTACGCCTTCTCAAGACATCACGCTGGGCTGCTACTATCTCACCCAAAACCCGCGCGGTGCAGGCAAGGATGGACAGCGGCTCCCACTCTTCGCCGATGCAGCCGAAGTGGAATTTGCGATGGCAGAGCGAAGCATTCACACGCACGACCGCATCCGGATCAAAAACCCCGATTTCGGTAAGCAAACAATCTACGGAAACGCAGAGGCCAGAACGATCGAAACCACTGCAGGCCGTGTAATTTTCAATGAGATTTGGCCCAAGCAGCTTGGATTTTTCAACAGGCCGGCTGGCAAGAAACAACTCAGCGACATCATCTGGCGCTGTTATCAAATCGCAGGACCCGGAGAGACTGTCGCCACACTTGACAAATTAAAGGAACTCGGTTTTGCCGAGGCAACCAAAGCTGGCATCTCAATTGGAATTTCGGACATGATCATTCCGAAAGAGAAAGAGACCGAGCTGGAAAATGCTTATAAGCAGATTCGACAGGTTGAGCAACAATATCGCAAGGGCATCATCACCGATGGCGAGCGCTACAACAAGATCATCGACATCTGGACGCACGCCGGTGATGAGATTTCCAGCGCGATGTTTCGCACTTTGGAACACAACGACGGCCGTAAGGAGTTGAACCCGGTCTTCTTGATGGTCGATTCCGGCTCACGTGGCAACCGCCAGCAGGTTCGTCAGCTCGCGGGCATGCGAGGTTTGATGGCCAAACCTTCGGGCGAAATCATTGAGCGGCCGATCACATCGAACTTCCGCGAGGGGTTGAGCGTGCTCGAGTACTTTATTTCTACTCACGGCGCTCGAAAAGGTCTTGCGGACACGGCGCTGAAGACTGCCGACTCCGGATATCTAACGCGCAAGCTGGTCGATGCTGCTCAGGACGTGATCATCAATGAAGAGGACTGCGGCACTGTAAACGGCATCGTAGTGCGCTCGATCTACGAGGGCGACGAGGAAGTAGTAGATCTCGGCCAGCGCATCATCGGACGCGTAAGTTGCGAAACAATCGCTGATCCAGTGGATAAAAAGAAGAAGATCGTCAAAGCGAATCAGTTGATTGATGAAAAGATCGCGGCGGAGCTTCAGCGCGTTGGCGTGGAGAGCTTGAAGATTCGTTCGGTCCTTACCTGCGAGTGCGGCCGAGGCGTCTGCGCGATGTGTTATGGGCGCAACCTGGCTACGGGCCAGTTCGTTAAACTTGGCGAAGCAGTAGGCATTATTGCGGCCCAATCGATTGGCGAGCCGGGAACGCAGTTGACAATGCGCACATTCCACATTGGCGGCACGGCCAGCCAGACTTTCAAGCAACCGATCATCAAGGCCAAGAACGACGGCACGGTGCGCTTCAATGACCTGAGGACTGTCCAGGCACTCGACGGTAGTTGGATCGCGTTGAACAAGAACGGCTCAATCAGCGTGCACAATGCAGAAGGCCGCGAACTCGAACGCTACAACGTGGTGATCGGCTCAATGATTTCTAAAGGCGACGGAACCGAGGTCAAAAAGAGTGAGACCTTCGTTCAATGGGACCCCTACAACGTGCCGATTCTCACCGACAAGAGTGGCAAGATCGAGTTCCGCGACATGATCGCGGGTGTCACGATCAAACGCGACGTCGATGAGGCGACGGGCCTGATGGGCACCGTTATCATTGAGCACAAGGAAGATTTGCACCCACAAATTGTTATCGTGGATGACAAGAAGGAAGTGCTCGCCAGCTACTCCATCCCGGCCGGCGCTCACGTCATCGTGGAAGAAGGTCAAAAGGTGCGAGCTGGCGCATTGCTGGCAAAGACACCGCGGAAAGTCGCAAAGACCAAAGACATCACCGGAGGTTTGCCACGCGTGGCCGAATTATTCGAAGCGCGCCGCCCGAAGGACGCGGCTGAGATTGCCAAGATCGATGGCGTGGTTGAGATGGGTGGCACTGTCCGCGGAAAGCGACGCCTGATTTTGAAGGACCCCGACACAGGAGCCGAGGAAGAACACCTGATCCCGCTTACCAAACACATCATCGTGTTTAAGGGCGACTTCGTGAAGAAAGGTCAGCAACTTACCGAAGGCCCTGTAGTACCTCACGAAATTCTCGAGGTCTGCGGACCGCAGGATTTGCAGGAGCACCTGGTCAACGAAGTCCAGGAGGTATATCGGCTACAGGGTGTGGAGATCAACGACAAGCATATCGAAATCATCGTGCGCCAGATGTTGCGCAAGGTGAAGATTACCGATCCTGGCGATACGTCGTTGCTTTGGGGTGATCAGGTCGACAAACTCGACTTCGAAGGCGAAAACAAGAAGGTGGTCGAGAAAGGTGGTAAGCCGGCAGAAGCCGTTCCCGTCCTACTCGGCATCACGAAGGCTTCACTCGAGACGGACAGCTTTATTTCCGCTGCCTCGTTCCAAGATACGACTCGCGTTCTTACGGAGGCGGCTACACTGGGTAAGGTCGATAGACTGCGCGGCTTCAAGGAAAACGTGATCATGGGTCACTTGATTCCCGCCGGCACCGGTTTCCCTGAGCACCGCGAGATTAAGCTGGTCGAAAAAGGCGAGCCGATCGGCGCACCGGTAATGGAAGAAGTCGAACCGCAGCCCGCCATCGGGTGACAGTTCTAGGGTGTCTGTGTCGGGCGCCATCTAACGGATTGGCGTTTCACAGAATGGAGCAGGCGGGAGCCGAGCCACATAGACGGGAAGCCCCGACCGGGTGAGGGAGCTGGCGCGAGCGAATCAAACGCCCTACAATTTGCCTGATGTCGATCGTCACTAAGACAGGCGACAAAGGCGAAACGTCCCTGATGTACGGCCATCGCGTCTCGAAGAGCGATGCGCGCGTCGATGCTTACGGCTGTGTGGATGAGCTGACTGCTGCGCTTGGTTTAGCTCGATCCATTGCGACCGATACATTCATTTCTGACGAAATCTTCGCCGCACAAAAAGATTTGATTGTCGTTATGGGAGAACTGGCAACCGCTCCCAGCGATAGGGAGCGTTTCGCAAAGGATGGCTTTCACATCACCACGTCGGCGATGGTCGACCGCATCACAGCGGTGATTAACGAACTCGAGAAAGACAAATCGCTTTATCCGAAGGACTGGGTGATTCCCGGGCGAACACGCGTTTCCGCCGCTCTCGATTTTGCTCGCACAACATGCCGTCGCGCCGAGCGACACATCGCTGCGTTCAGTACCAGCGACGTGAATTTCAACGTTGAGATTTTGCGTTACCTGAATCGCCTTTCCGATCTTTGCTGGGTGCTGGCCAGGTACGTCGAGAAAGATACGCGAAATTCCAGTTAGCGGCGCGTTGCCGCGCACGCCTTGGATTGCGCTGCAATCCAGCGTCAAAAATTGGCAAGCGCCCGGCAGCAGGACTCTTCGCGCGATGTTACAAATTGTAGCGATGAAAATGAGATTAGCGTTTACCGGCGCGATTTTATGTTGCGTTTCTATCGTGCGCGGAGATGAGCAACTCTTCGGTTTCGTGCGCGGCGCGGAAACGCTCCCTGCGCACCGTTGGAAGGTTTATCAATTCGTTACTTTAGGCGAAGGAAAGAGCGAAGGCACCTACTACGGAACTCATTTCGAAACGGAAGCCGAATATGGATTCACCAATCAATTCCAGGCGAGCCTTTCGCTCATCCAACATTATTTCTACAACAAGGGAGTCGATGGCGCGCCGCAATCGAGCAAACGGCTCGATTTTTCTGAGTGCGTTCGCCGTTTTAACCATCACCGGTTACGGCCTTTATCATTCCAATGGCGAAAGCCTGCGTGCGTGGACGAGTTGGATTCATCTCGCTGTCGGCGTGGCGTTGCGGATTTTGCTGTTGATCCACATCTTTCTGGGAAGGAGGACACGCCCTACGGTTCAATTCTCAATGAGGTCACGCTTTGCGTCTCGGGGCGTCGAGGATCGACCGCAAAGTCCCATTATTCCGAGTCCCAACGTGGCAGTTAATGAGGGCAATAACAGCCTCTGAATTTCAGGTTGCGCATCGAGGCGGGCTGTAGCATCTTCACCGTCCCGCTCTGGAGTTCCCCCTCGCGGATTTTCTCCTATGGCAGATACCACAGAATTAGTACCTGAACTTTTGGAAGCTGGTGTTCATTTTGGGCATCAGACGAAGCGTTGGAATCCGAAGATGAAGCCCTTCATCTTTGAGCAGCGCAATCAGATTTACATCATCAATTTGGATGAAACCGTGCTTCAGCTTCGACGGGCAACGGAGTTTCTCCAGGAAGTGACGCGCCGTGGAGGCAGGATTTTATTCGTTGGTTGCAAGAAACAGGCACAGGAAGCGATAAAAGAGGCTGCGCTTGCTTGTGGTCAATTTTACGTGAATCAGCGTTGGCTGGGCGGCACATTGACCAATCTCACGACCATTCGCAAAAGCATTGGACGGTTGAGATACATCGAACAGATCGAGCAATCCCCCGAATACAAAAAGATGGGCAAGCAGGAGCTGGCTGCTCTTAATCGTGAAGCGGCAAAGCTTCGGCGCAATCTCGACGGGATAATTGAGATGTCGCAATTGCCCGACACGCTTGTGGTAATCGATACGATTCGCGAACAAAACGCCGTGAACGAAGCCCGACGCCTTGGGATTCCAGTGGTTGCCATCGTGGACACGAACGCGGATCCAGACATTATCGATTACCCAATCGCGGGTAACGATGATGCGATACGAGCCATTCGCGTAATTTTGCAGAAGCTCGTCGATGCAATTGTCGCGGCTAGCAACGAAGCGCGCATCCGCGAGCAAGTCGAAATGGCTGGCGTCTCAGCGTAACCAGTCGAGCTGATAGCCGATGGTTGATAGTTAATCGACACTGGATTCCACTTTCAACGCTCTAATCACCTTAATGAAAACAACGGCCGAAATTGATCCTCAACTAGTTAAGCAGCTCCGCGAAAAAACCAACGCGGGTTTTATGGACTGCAAGCGCGCTCTCGTGGAGAGCGGCGGCAGTCTGGAGAAAGCGGAGGCGATTTTGCGGACCAAAGGAATTGCCAGCGCTGGAAAGAAGGCTTCGCGTGCAACGAAACAAGGTGTCGTTGCTTCTTATATTCACCTACAAGGGAAAGTTGGCGTGCTCGTAGAGGTGAATTGTGAGACCGACTTCGTGGCGAGGAACGAGAATTTTCGCGAGTTCGTGAAGGACATCACCCTTCATATTGCAGCGGCCCACCCGCTTTATGTCAGCCGCGCTGATGTGCCGGGCAATCTTATCGAAGCTGAGCGCGAAATTTACAAGGCCCAGGTCAAGGGCAAACCGGAGAATGTTGCCGACAAAATTGTCGAAGGAAAACTCGAGAAATTCTACAGCACGGTTTGCTTGCTCGAACAAGGGTTCATTAAAAATCCCGATGTGACCGTCAGGGACTTGCTCAATGGCAAGATTTCGGAACTGGGTGAAAACATCGTCATCCGCCGTTTCGTTCGCTATCTTGTCGGCGAGGCGCTGCCAAGCGAAGCGTAGGTTTTGTAACGTCATTCGCCGCAGCGAACGCCGGATATGAAAATAGGCGCTCGCGAGTCGCTGGACAACGTTCGCGTGCAGGTCGCCGATCTGCAGTTAAGTTACAGCGAAATGGGACTGGCCGAATACAAGCGGAAACGCGACTTCAAGAAAACAGCTGAGCCGGCCGGGGGCAAACCGTTACCGCGAAAAGTCAAAGGGGCGTCGTGTTTTGTTATTCAAAAACACGCAGCACGCCGTTTGCACTATGACTTTCGCCTGGAGATGGAGGGTGTGCTGAAATCGTGGGCATTACCGAAAGGGCTCCCTTGGAAGCGAGGTGAGAAACACCTGGCCGTAGAAGTGGAAGATCATCCAATTGAATACGAGCAGTTCGAAGGCATTATTCCCGAGGGGCAATACGGCGGCGGCACCGTGATGGTGTGGGACTGTGGTAATTATCGCGTCTATGGCGAGCAGCCGGCGAAATCGTTGCGTGAAGGCAAGCTCCATCTCGTTCTCGACGGCGAAAAAGCAAAAGGCGAATGGACCCTGGTCCGGATTCGGGGTCGTGATAATGCCAAGAATCAGTGGTTGATCCTGAAAACAGGAGATGGCGCGAAGCCGATATCGAAAAAAATGGAAGACCGTTCGGTGAAAACTGGACGCACCATGCAGCAAATCGCAAAGGATCGCGATGCCCAGTGGGAGTCCGGTCGCGAAGCAGACGAGAGTCCCACATCGCAATTCAAAGCACGGATTCGTGCCGCGTTAAAAAAAAAGAAAAGGATGAGGTTGTAGGGCAGACAGGCCGCCTGCCGGTCGCGACTCGGCGCAACCCGCCTCAGGCGGATCGCCCTACAATGGCAGCCCTGCCAGATTTGCGCTCGGCAAAGGCTCGTTTTGTCGAACCGATGAAAGCGAAGCTGGTTGAGGAACCACCAGCGACGGGCGATTGGATTTATGAGCTTAAGTTTGACGGCATCCGCCTGATCGGAGTCAAAAAGGACGACAAAGTTTCACTGCTATCGCGAAATGAAAACGAATTGACTAGGCGATTCCCCGAGATCGTAGAAGCGATAAAAACTTTGCCGGCGCGCGAATGCGTAATCGATGGCGAAGTGGTTGCGCTCGACGAGGAGGGACGGTCTTCTTTTCAACTGTTGCAAGCGCGCGAGATGGAAGGGCGAAAGAGTCCTGTTTATTTTTATGCATTCGATCTACTCCAGCTCGACGGCAAAAGCCTGCTTTCACTGCCATTGGAGGTGCGCAAGAACGTTCTCGAAAAGCTCTGCGGCGGCGCGGGCGATCCTATTCGTTATTCGGGCGCGATCGGCGGGGACGCACAACGGCTGCTCGAAGAAGTGAAGCGACGCGGTCTCGAGGGAATCATCGGCAAACAACGTAACTCTGTTTACGAACCTGGACGCAGAAGCGGTGCGTGGATCAAGCTTAAATGCGTTAGTGAACAGGAATTCGTCATCGGCGGATACACTCCGCCACAAGGATCACGCAAATATTTCGGCGCAATTCTGGTTGGCTACTAT